>DATKIS010000562.1:0-5117 GCA_035543975.1 Pyrinomonadaceae bacterium | reverse complement strand
TTCACCACCCAACTGACGCATTTTCAAATAGAGCAACGCCGACACAATGGCCGCCAGTGGGATTAGAAAGATATTGATGAGTCCCGAAAGTTCCTGGTAAATCTCCATGGATGACGAAGAGGTCGAGATGTGTAGCCCTTTCTCAGCCTTCCTCGGCTGAGCCTGGTCGGTGGTGACCTGTAACCCCTTCCCGGTACTCAACTCGACGCCGGTCCCGCCGTTTGCTTGTTTAGCCGTCTGGATGCTTGCTGATGCCCCCTCGCCGGTTTCCCTGAAGCCGATTCGGCCTATCAGCGCGCTCACTACCATCGGGAGCATCATCTGTAGCAGCATTATTACAATCACGGTGCGCCAGGACCGTGACGCTAACTCGCGTGCGCGCCGCAGCGCTGCTTTTTTCTCCAGCCCTTCCATCAAAACTACCGGCGCATAGAGACCGTAGCGAATGGTCACGACTATGCCGGGAACTATCAACAGCACAAACCCAATGATTTGGCGCAGAGTGACGCGAATGGTGGTGTTCAAGAAGGCCCGCCAGCGATTTTTTAGCACGCCGAATCCGATGCGCAGTTCTACGGGTTGCAGCGGCGCCACTGCCAGCTGCGTTACTATCACCGCTGTCACTCCTGAGATAGCCGAAGCGGCGACAAAATAAGCCGCCATCTGCAGTAACCCGAAAACAATTTCCAGTGTGACCACTACTACCTGGCCGCCGATTCCTGAATTCCAAAGCGGTTTTTGGAGTAACTCCAACGTGATCGATAACACCACCATCACCATCACCGGAAGATGTGCGATTAAGGACAGCTTCAGAAACTTCGGGAAGTATTCGCTATAGAGCGCGAACGCCCGTCGGTAGAGCGCACCTATTCCTTCAGCCTCGGCCCGCAGCGAGTTGGCGAAGGCAGCAGCAGTCTGCGGACGATCGGCTGGATCTTTTGCCAGCGCGTCCATCACGACCCGCGCGGCGCGCTTCGGCAATTTCTTTACTCGACCCCGTAAATGAGGCGGTTCGGCTTCGATATGGCTGCGCATCACGCTACTGGTCACGCCGTTAAAAGGCGGCTCGCCGGCCAGCATCTGGTAGGCAATTACACCGAGGCTGTAAATGTCGGAACGCGCGTCCAGGCTCTTGGCTGAACATTGTTCAGGGGACATGTAAAGCGGGGTCCCCATAATGGCGCCCACTCGCGTTAACTCTGTTCCCTGCGTGGTGTTGGGATGCAGTTTCGTTAGGCGGGCCGCAGCCGCGGCTTCGGTGTGAGCCTGGTCAAACATGAGCGTCTGATCATCGTCCGCCTGGTTCGGGGAATCTGAGGTGGCTTCAACCGTAGTCGCCAGACCGCCTTCCGCCTCCAGCTCGAAGATTTGGGTGTCATCCTCGGCGCCGGCTCGGCTCATGGAGACTTCAGCGTCACGTTTCTCTGGGAACCCCTGATCTTCCGATTCGCTGGGGAGCAAGAGCGTTGCGATGTCCACCCCTCCACGGCCAGGCACCGGGCTCTGCTGCTCGGAGTCGAACTGGCGGCCTTCGAGTGATGTTAGCTGTGGTCCGGCCGCGATTGTTCCATCACGCGGAATGTGAGTTTCCAGTTTGGGTGCGCCCGCTCCCGGGAGGTTTCCCGCGCTGTCGGGTGACGGATCTGTTTCGGCAAGTTTGGCAATGCCAAAATCCAGCACCTTAACTCGATAACCACCGAGCCGGTTTGGTTCGAGCCAAATGTTTTCCGGCTTGAGGTCGCGATGGACAACTCCCTGCTGGTGCGCTTCGTGGACCGCTGAGCAAACCTGTTCGAGAATGTCTACCACCCATTCGAGCGGCAGCTGCTTTTCTTCCGTCAGAATGTCTCCAAGCGTGCAACCATCGAGATACTCCATCACCAGATACGCGACCGTCTCGCCACCGGCGTGTGCAAACCCGAAGTCGGTTACGTCCACCACATTGGGATGACGCAAGCGTCCCGCTGCCCGCGCTTCTCGCTTAAAACGGGCCACAAACTCTTCGTTGCGCATGAACTGGGGGGTGATTAGTTTAAGTGCAACGTAACGTTCTGTGCCCAGGTGGGTGGCCAGGTAGACGGCACCCATGCCGCCGCGGCCCAGCAGTCGCTCCAGACGATATTTTTCGTCGAGCACCTCGCCGAGGTAATGATCGGAGTCAATCATGAGTGGGAGTATGCTACAGGCTGAATCCGCCAATAGTAAATCGGCGCCCGATGTCCGACACACTTCAGAGCCTCTTGCAAAACTCGTCGAACCAGAGACTAGAGAGACAAATCGCGAGAACCATGGAATGTTTTCGAATTACGCTGAAAGCGTTGGCTAATTCCAGCCCCGGGTTGCGCTTTTGGCAACCCTGGGGAAACGGGTTTCATTTTCGAAGATGCAACTCTGAAGGAGTTGCGTTACGCCTCGCGAACAACAAAGCCATCGCAACTCCTTCAGAGTTGCGAAGAATCTTCTTCCTAATCTTTACCCCAGGGTTTCAAGGCAAACCCGGGGCTGGAATTAGCCAACGCTTTCAGCGTAAAAAGTCAAAATCACATGTATCGTTCACTAGTTCTTGCTGATAACTCTCATGACGAGTTTTGCAAGTGGCTCTTTAGTTGGTCGACTTGTTACGCGGGGTTTCTACCAGGGCGCCACGCGAAAACGCAGGAAAATTGGTTGAGTATTCCCGGCCTCCCCCAGGGTGAGTCTACGGAGAGACACGACAAACTGAAGTGTGTCAGACACAGGAATCGTTAGGCGCACATCTGCCACGCGCGAATGAAGTCGACCGGAACAACCAGCATCAGAATCTCAAGCAGCAAGCTGTCCTTGATCCAGAGGATCAGTACGACTTCCAACACCAGGAATACGATTAACGATCGACGAAGGCCGAGACGCCGGGCGACCAGGAAGCCTAACGTGCAGCAGAGTATGTCGCCGAGGGAATTGACGACCGTATCGCCGTTGTAGCCGAGCGCAGCTGTGGCAGTGCGATACCGTTCGATTATGAAGTTCGTATTTTCAAAAACTTCCCACGCGCCTTCGAGCGCTACGGCGAGAATTAGCTGCCAGTTTGGCTTCAGACGCGGAAGGAGAAATTTAACTACGCCGGCAATCAACCAAAAGAACAGGAAGCCGTGAAGTAGATGCGTGAAGCTGTAGGGATCGAAGAGGTGTTGAGAGTTGTTGGAACTGCAAACCTGGCCTACCCAGATGAATATCTGTCCACACGCGCACAACCACAGGCGTCCTTCCAGGCGCAGCAGCACCGCCGTGGCGGCAAACACCGCCACGATCGAAAGCACCAGCCAAAGTTTTTTGCCTGAACTTTCTTTGCCGGCGCCAGGAATAGTCAAATTGTCTCTCGCTTGTATTTGAGGGTGTAAGCAGGCGCTTCAATGTCTTCCGGCAGTCGCGGATCGCTGATGGGTTCGCCGGCTACGACCTTGAGCGGTAACACGCCGGCCCAAACCTTTAACTCGTAGTCTTCCTCATCATCGAGTGGCGGACCGCTGCGAACCTTGGCAGAAACTTCAGCCAGTTGTAAAGACAAAACAGTAGTGGCCTTAAGTTCATGTTCGTGAGGAGCGCGTACTTCGTCCCACCGGCCGGGGATGACGTGTTCGGAGAACGCCAGGAGCGCTGCCAGCTTCGCTTCTTTTTGTTCAACTACCCTAGCACGCCCGAAGATAACCACAGAACGGTAATTCATCGAATGATGAAAGGCCGAACGCGCCAGCACTAAACCATCGACCAGAGTCACCGTAACGCACACGTCAACTCCCTGCGCGAGCGTGTGCAGCATCCGACTAACCTGAGAGCCATGAATGTAGAGCTGGTCGTCGACCCTCGCATAACCCGTAGGAATCACGAACGGTCGGCCCTCTACCGTGAAGCCGACGTGGCAGATGAATCCTTCATCGAGAATTCCGTAAACGAGGTCGCGGTCATAAACTGCGCGCTTGGGGAGTCGTTTGAGCGTGGTACGTTCAGTTAAGGGGAATTCCATAGCGGCAAATCGTAATTGGAAAAACGCTAATAGTAAACGCGGGCCGGATCAAAACGACGACCAAGTATCGCGAAATGTTAGTAACCGCGTTTTCGGGTTGATTCGTGGGTTCCTGGATCGACGTCTTGGGCCCATGCTGTAGCTCCAGGCAGGCTAAGTGTAGAATGTTTCGCCTTGACCACTGCAACACACTTGAGAATCCCAAAGTACGCCTTGTCTAAACTGATGATGCTTTCGGTTGTTATGAGCCTTGCCGGTTTGGTGAGCTCCTGCACTAATCAAAAGCAGCCGGACAATTCACCGACTCCAGTGCTTTCCGGACCACCTCAAACAGCTTTTCCAATGCCTCCGCTAAAACCTAGCGGCGATATTGGATGGGTACTAAGTGACGGCAAACGAGCGACCATGGATGACTATCGGGACAAAATACTGGTCCTGGATTTTTATGCGACGTGGTGTGCGCCGTGCCGTCAGAGTATTCCGCGACTGAACGCTCTTCATGATAAGTATGGCCCACGAGGGGTCAGCCTGGTAGGACTCAATGTTGGCGGCGCCGACGATCGAATCAAAGTCGCGGACTTCGCGAGGGAACTCGGCATTAAGTATCCGCTCGGGTTTCCAGACCAGGCCTTGACCGATCTCTGCCTGTCAGACGATCAAACGATCCCACAGACTTTTGTGTTTGATCGCGAAGGCCGGCTGGTAAAGAGGCTCATCGGCTATGACGAAACCACGGAAACCGAACTGGAAAAAACTCTCAGCGAGCGGGTAGAAGGCAAGCGATAAGGGCGTGGTGGTTCAAGTCTTTGAGGCGCGGACCATGGACATCAGGGCGAGATCTACCGATTAAGGACGTCTCGATACCATCATCGCTACCACGAGGAATGAACAATGATCAGGGACAAGATGATCGAAAAGGGCATCGGCCAAAGCGGGACGTTTCGTTGGCGTGGACACGAGATTTCCCGCATTGAAGGACTGAGCGACGCTGTTTTTGGCTTTGCAATTACCCTGCTGGTTGTGTCGCTGGAAGTCCCCAAAACCTTTACCGAGCTAGCCGAAACAATGCATGGCTTTGGGGCGTTTCTGATTAGCTTCTGTCTCCTCTTTGCAGTCT
>DATKIS010000561.1:0-3097 GCA_035543975.1 Pyrinomonadaceae bacterium | reverse complement strand
GCCGCCGTCAGAAGGCCAAATAGTGGATTGATGAAGGGAAATTTGAAGTTTGCCCAACCCAGTCTTCGCGATACCTTCTCGGAGGGATAACTCCGTTGCAGCTTAAATCCTCCGTCGAGTTCCTCGGCGGCTTCGCCGTGGGTCGGATGCAGGAATGCTCCCCCGCCGCCGGCGGTAATCTTCTGTATGTGATCCGCCGACTGATAACGGCGATAGTGGTGCTCGTCGCCGGCAATGAAAGCCACCACCCTGGCCCGGTCGCCGATCACCTTCTTTTCCAGGTAAGCCAGATTGTTCTCGTTGAAGTTGGCGTCGTCTTTGCCGTAGAGCTTGGCATAGACCCAATGAGGCTCGGCGGTGCAGATGATCACCTGGTCACCGGGCTGCATGTGTTCGGCTACTTCCCGGAAGTAGTCGATTTGGGGCACGTCTATGTCTGAATCGAGCTGTACGTCCGTGCCCAGCAGCCACCAGCGGCCGGGCAATAGCAGCGCGAAATAACTGCGCTGTTGCTGTGTCTGCCAGCCGGCAAACCATCGTTTCTGGCAGAACAGGCGAGAAAAGGAAACGAGACTGTCATACCAGTCATGATTGCCGGGAATCGCGTAAGCATGCGGGTATGGAGGTTCTGAGTGATAGAGCGCCGTCTCATACGGCTGAATCAGTCGCCTTTGATATTCGGCCCGGCTGGCGGTGGGATAGACCTGGTCACCGCCGAAGACCAGCACGTCCGCGCGTTTCGTTTTCCAGGGAGGCCCGTTAGGGGCCTGCGGGTCTTTCAAGTCCAGTTCCGGTTTGGCGAGCAGATAGGCCAAGGCGTACGTCGAATCCCAGCCATCACCCACGTCTCCAACATAATCCAACCAGAGTTCCGATCTGGGTTGCTCGTCCTTGTCGGGTTCAGCGTGTGCATCCCGGCCGAGGTGGAAGGCGCTCGTGTAGTCGTAATGGCGATCGCTTCCCGGCGACAGGGCCTCCATGAGCCGGTAATCGGAATTACGGCCGAACATGGTTGAGGTCACGACCCTCATGGCGGTTTTCGTGAGTTGGCCGGGGTCGTACCAGCCCACCATGGGCGCCGGGTCGATTACCTTGAAACGCCAGATAAAAATGCGCTCGCATTGAGCTCCGGGCTCCGAGCCATAGTGTTGGCTATCGAAGGCGAAGCTTAACAACTGGTCCGACTGGAACTTCTTCTGGTGCTTCTTGACGGTCTTGAGATGGATTTTCCACTGTTCGATGGAGGTCGGATTGCGAGTTAGAGCGATGACCCCATCGCCGGCAGCCAGTAGACGGTAGACATTGGGCCGCCCGTTGACCCGTCCCACCACGGGAGTTTGCGGTGAATCCAGGTCCGATCCCTGATAGCCCTCACCGTTGAGGGAGATGGTCAGTTCGGTGCCCACGGTGAGCGCGCCCAGGTTCGCCAGATAGGTTTCGGTGTTCGCAGTAATCTGCTTGGTGAGCAGGAAGGAAAACTCCGCGGTGAAGCCCATGTACTCGCGCGCGAACGAGAGGGCATCTTCGTGGGGGAGCGACTTGAAGCGTACTTCCATTGGGGATGTTTTCCTCGTTAACCAGTCAGCAGGCGGCAGGAGCAGTCGGCAGGAAGGAGAACAACGTCCATTCCCAGCCTGTTGCGGAACCGCGTTCCTGCCTCTTGTCGTCTGCCGTCTGCCTCCAGCCGACCGAATAGGACGGCTAGACCATGTTTATCCCGTAGGTATCCACAAGTTGGCCGCCAAAGAACCGGCCAAACTTGAGCATTGCCTGCCATCGTTCGGTAAGGCTACCGGCATTGGTCACCTGCATGGTGGTCATCTGGCGCATGAACGACGCTATGGGTATTCGCAGGATGCCTTTGCCGATGACGCGGCCCTGGTCGTTCTCACCCTCATAAACTGTGATGTAGAGCGTCGTGGTGTCAGGCCAGCTATCGAATCCCGGATCATCGTGAATAACCTTGAAGCCGTAGAAGTAGTAGGTTTTGCCTTCAACTGACGACAGCTTCATCTTGTATTGCATCCGTTTGGTTTCAACGTTTTCCCGATCCACCAGGAAGTAGTTGAACTGGCCTTCGGTGATGGTGAGCGCCTGGGCCGACAGGGCCGGCGCCGTGGCGCTACCCAACATTGGTGAAACGTAGTTCACGTCAGAGACGGTCCGCTCCAGGTCGTCGGAAATGATGGTCACGATAAACTGGAATGGGGAACCATCGGCCCGACCCTGATCCATGCCGCGCTGGTAAGCATCCTCGGCTTGATCGATGACCGCCGCTGAAAAATAGCCACTCATACTCTCGGAAAAGCGAACCCCAAGCTTCGCCGGAACCAGGACCCCCAGCGGTTTCGAAGGCAAATCGTAGTTGATAGTCCAACCCCGGTCCTCGGCCATTAGTACGCAGCTTCGTTCGGCTACGGCGGAAATAGTCAGCAGGGGATTGACCCCCAAAGGTCTGGGAATCACCGCGCCGTCGCTTACGTACAGGCTGTCATAGACCGCCGTTCCCGCCACCGCCGAAAAGACTTGCCCTTTATGATTGACCACGCCTCTTTCGGCGCTGTCAGCCATAACGCAGCCACCGAGCGGATGGACGGTGACCAGGTCTTCTCCCATGATTTTATTTGCCAGCGGATCTTTGACGTAGGTGCCGCCCAGGGCTGCGGTAGCCTGTTCCTGTTTGTCCGCCACCTGCTTGAAGATTGGCTGGCTGCCGACGCCTGGCCAGTGGATGCGCAGCCGGTCGTCTTCCAGTTTTAGCTGACCCTTATTGTCGTCGTGGGCCATGGTCAAAAACGTTTGCATGTTTCGAACAGCGCCGTGGTAGGGCCCACGGACCAGACTCTCTAACTCGCGAGCACGCTCTTTGACTCTGTCCTTGATGCCTCCGTCAGTGTCCTTACCCAACAGGGCGGCGGCTGCGGCGAACACCCCGGGCACCAACCCGCCGAAGGCTCCGGCAATGGATCCTTCTTCAATTACGTAGCCATCCTCCAGCTTCGCTTTGTTTCGCAAATCAATGATCCCGGTGATGGTGGGTCCCACCTTCTGGCGCACGGTTTCGTTGTCGACCGGGGGCCGGTGTCCAAACCCGATG
>DATKIS010000560.1:0-3085 GCA_035543975.1 Pyrinomonadaceae bacterium | reverse complement strand
AGGTTCCTCGTTGAGCTCACCCGCTGTGAGGATGCCAAGACGGGAAAGATCCTCGACACGGAAGCCGGTGGTAGTCCCGGCCAGGCGTGGCCGTCAGCACCACTCACCCTCCGTGGGAGCTTCCAGGGCTTGCCACCGGTTCCTCGTTAGACAGCGTGGGACATCCGCAGAGGCGGAGCAGGGCAGACTTCTGGAACGAAGCGACCGCTATTACACTAACTAACACCAAGCGATATTCCTTAAGTTCTGACCCGGCACCGTCCCGCCCTACTTACGATTCCAGCCACCAGATGCGAATCCACCGCCCAACTCTTTTCTTCTAGCGTGCCCAGATCAATCCGCGTAGAATGAGGCGCTTTCCCATCTGCAGCTCCGGCGAAATAGCAGCTTCCGTTGACCACAGAAGTGACCGTTCCGCCATCCACAGGTCACTCAGATTCACCGGATTGCTATCCAAACAGATAAGTCCGGGTACAGAATCTAAGCAATCTACGAACCTCCGGACCACCTTTGCAGCACAAGATGAATTCATCGTTGCCCGAGAGAACGCTTTCCCATTACCGCATGGTCTCGAAACTAGACGAGGGCGGAAGGGGCGAAGTTCGAGAAGAATCATGAAACGATACGCCCCCAATAGCCTGAGTCTTTTTCGCAGTCTTCTCGTCGCCGCTGCGTTGGTTTTGGCCGCGTCACCGCTCTCTGCCCAAAAGGTCGAGACCGGGTTTCTGGATCGCGCCGTCTTTGTAAATAAACATGAATACCGCTACCAGGTTTTCGTCCCGCGCGAATTCACTCGGTCAAAAGCGTGGCCGGTCATAATCGCTTTGCACGGAGGCGGGTCCTACGGAAGCGATGGCATTCGCCCGACCGAAGGCGGCTTCGGTCGCGTCATTCGCTCTCGCCCTAATGGGTTTCCCGCTATTGTCATCTTTCCGCAGGCCCACGCTGATGGAACGCCGGGCTGGCAGCTTGAAGGCGGTCGGGCGGTAATGGCTGCATTGGACAAGGCGATCAAAGAGTTCAAGGGCGATCCGAAAAGGGTCGTTCTCACCGGCCTCTCTGCCGGGGGCAATGGAACCTGGTCACTGGCATCCCGTTTTCCCGAGCGCTTTGCGGCCATCGTTCCAATCTGCAGCTTTATCTTCAAGTTCAAAGGCGTCTCCAGCAAGGTTGACTATCCGGCGCTGGCACCGGCGGACGTGGGAGATCCATATGTATTCATTGCCAAAAAAGTCGCGGCCATTCCCGTGTGGATTTTTCACGGCGACGCGGACAAGACCGTGACGGTTGAAGAGTCGCGGAAAATGACGGCGGCGCTCAAAGCTATCGGTGCGAATGTTAAATACACCGAGTTCCCCGGCGTTGAGCACAATGCCTGGGATCCGGCGTACGGCCGGGCCGATCTGATCGATTGGATGTTGCAGCAACGGCGACCTTGAAAAAGCAGTTGTCCTCGTCCCGTAGGGCCGAAATGTTTATAGAACACGCGAGTGCAAAAATGACTCGCTCCAGCGGAGCGAAACGTAAATCCTTCTCGAGTACCCTGCTCGGAACATCGCGCTCCGCTGGAGCGCCGAACACGCTTGGCCATATGGTCTATAAACATTTGGCTCCACTGGAGCCAGAGCACCACTTGGTTGCGGCTTGGGCCGCGCTGTGTAATGTGGATAAGCAAACATTGGTAACTCAACCGCAAGCTGACGCATATCTAACATCGGCAGTTGAAATCGACAAATGTCACTAGCCCCCAACGCCAAAATCGCTCAGTACACAATCGTCTCCAAGCTCGGCGAAGGCGGCATGGGTGTCGTTTGGCGCGCGCGTGATACGAAGCTTGGCCGCGACGTGGCGATCAAGGTTCTGCCCGCCTCCCTCTCCGAGAACGCCGAACGCTTGAATCGCTTCGAACAGGAAGCGCAAGCCGCCGGCGCCCTTAATCATCCAAACATTCTAGTCATCCATCACATCGGCACTTATGATGGAGCGCCGTACATCGTTTCGGAATTGCTGGAAGGCGAAACCCTTCGCGAGCGCATGGCTGGGGCGGCGTTGCCACAGCGCAAAGCGATTGAATATGCATTACAGATGGCAATGGGACTCGCCGCGGCGCATGAAAAAGGAATCGTCCATCGGGACATCAAGCCCGACAACATCTTCATCACCGATGATGGCCGCGTGAAGATTCTCGATTTCGGCCTGGCTAAACTCACCTCGACAAACGACGGAAGCGAATCGCAAACCGAAGTGCCTACTCGTAAGGTGAACACCGATCCCGGCACGGTGATGGGAACAATGGGCTACATGTCGCCGGAACAGTTGAAGGGGCAGCATACCGACCACCGTTCCGACATCTTTTCCTTCGGCGCGATTCTTTACGAGACGCTTGCCGGCAAGCGCGCGTTTCGCGGTGACTCGATGGCCGAAACCATGAGCGCGATCCTACGCGAAGACCCGCCTGATCTTTCCGCGACGAATAAGACAGTTTCGCCTGCGCTTGAACGCGTGGTGCGTCACTGTCTCGAAAAGAACCCCGCCGAGCGATTTCATTCTGCGCGCGATCTGGCGTTTGCTATCGAGAGTTTGTCGGGTAGTGCAATCAGTTCCGGACAAACCGCAATCATCGAAGCTGCCGCCGCGTCGGCCGTACAGCCGCTGAGGGTTTCGAAACTGCTGGACAATGCACTTGTCGCCTGGATCATCGCGGCTGTTTGCGTCGCCGGCTTACTCGCGGCGCTGGTTGTTTCTTATTTCAGTCGCGGGACCTCGGAGAGCGCGGCCGCGCAGCTTTATTTCGTTCCCCCACCGGAACTCTCTTTTAATGACGTGGCTCCTGACAACCTGGTCGTCTCACCCGACGGACAGAAGTTCGCGTTTTCAGCGATATCTGCTGACGGAAAATGGATGCTGTACGTTCGCGATCTCGATTCGTCAGAAGCAAAGGTTCTGCCTGGTTCCGAGAATGCGATAGAGCCTTTCTGGTCACCTGACAGCCGTTCAATTGCGTTCGGTTCAAATGGCAAACTCAAGCGCTCAGATCTGTCGGGCGGTAACGCGCAGGTGCTGTGTGATGCCGCGCGGCTCGTTG
>DATKIS010000559.1:0-2869 GCA_035543975.1 Pyrinomonadaceae bacterium | reverse complement strand
CGGTAAACAGATTGGGCGTCGGCAGACCCTGGAAGGTCAACCTGGAGCCATCAGTACCGCCGCGAATTGGTTTGATGAAGGCTTTGATTCCGGCCCGGCGCGCGGCCTCGATGGCGTTGTCGGTCAACTCGGGATAGTCCTTCAGCACTTCCTTCATGTTCTTGTAATTCTCTTTGACGTCGATGGCGACCTTCACCTCGGGAAACTTCGCCTGCGTTTGGGCCACCATGTCGCGCAACAGCTTCTCCTTCGAATCGAGACCACTCATATCAAAGTCCCGCAGCAGAATCTTCACGCTCGACTCTTCAACGTCGGCCACGCCCGAGTACGGGTGCACAAAGCCAATCCGGCCGGCCGTGGTTTCCGGCAGCATGTCTTTGGGAAACCGAGCGAGGTAGTCGCCGAGGGCGTACATCGCATTTACCATGATGCCTTTGGCGGTTCCCGGATGCGTGCTCTTGCCCTTAAACGTGACTGTAGCTGTGCGCGCGCTCCAGGTTTCGTTGCTGATCTCACCGAGCGCTTCGCCATCTACCGTATAGGCCAGCTTGGCGCCGAAGGCTTTGACGTCAAACTTCTCAACTCCCGTACCCACCTCTTCGTCTGGAGTGAAGGCGATGGCGAGCGTGCCATGCTTGATTTGCGGATTCTGAATCAACGTGTCAACCAGGGTCATGATCTCGGCGATGCCTGATTTGTCGTCCGAACCAAGCAGCGTGGTGCCGTCGGCGGTAATGATGTCGTCACCGATCATTTCCTTGAGTTCAGGATTCTTGGCCGGGGAGATTATCTGGGTGGGATCTTTTGGCAGCACGATATCGCCGCCCTGGTAGTTTTTGTGAATGATCACATTCACGTTCTCGCCGGAAACAGCCGGCGAGGTGTCCATGTGGGCGATTAGTCCAAGCACAGGAACCTTCGAGTTGTCAGGTAGATTTCCCGGGAGGTTTGCGTAAACGATTCCAAATTCGCTGACCCGCACGTTCTCCGCCCCCAGCTCTTTCAACTCTTTCGCCAGCAGGTTGGCCAGATTCAGTTGCTTGCGCGTGCTGGGGGTTGTTGTTTGATCTTCGGCCGACTGGGTGTCAATCTTGACGTAGCGCAGGAACCGGTCGAGTGCGGTCTCTTTAGGTGGCTTAGCGGTTTGTGCCTGAGCTGAAACGGCAATAAACAAACCGACGATAAGGGCAAACAACGATTTCATCTTTAACTACTCCTCAGGGTTATTACGGGGAAAGTATGGAGAGAGAGTAAACAAGGATGCGAATAAAGCAAAACGCGCTGCCCGATGTCTTATGTCCGAGACACTTCAGAGCCTCTTGCAAAACTCGTCGAACCAGAGACTAGAGAGACAAATCGCGAGAAGCATGGAATGTTTTGAATTACGCTGAAAGCGTTGGCTAATTCCAGCCCCGGGCTGCGCTTTTGGCAACCCGGGGGAAACGGGTCATTTCGAAGATGCAACTCTGAAGGAGTTGGGTTACGCCTCGCGAACAACAAAGCCATCGCAACTCCTTCCGAGTTGCGAGAATCTTCTTCCTACTCTTAACCCCAGGGTTTCAAGGCAAACCCTGGGCTGGTATTAGCCAACGCTTTCAGCGTAAAAAGTCAAAATCCCATGTATCGTTAACTAGTTCTTGCTAATAACTCTCATGACGAGTCTTGCAAGTGGCTCTTCAGTTTGTCGGTGTCTTCGTAACGGGCAACTTAGCCAGGTCACAACAAACTGAAGGAAGCTCTGATTAACTGTTTGCGACGCGACGCGTCTGTATGAGTCTCGCTCGGCGTTTCAACGCCGGGACCAGTTTGTTTCCTGTTCTCATCGCGCAGCGACGCGCGACCGTTTCGTCGGAGCTAGTCCAAACGCGCACCGCGCCGGTTGAGCTCAGCGAGCGCTGCCTGCAGTTCATCTCGCTTTGAGTCCAGAACCGTCTCGTCGGCGTCATGAGGTACGGTGATAGGCGCGGCGATGTCTACGCGGGCGCGCGTAAATGGCAGCGGCACCTGAAGCCGATCCCAGCTTTTCTTCGACTCCCAAAAGCGGCTTGGCGTGATTGTAAACGGCAGAATCGGCTGACCAGTCTTCTTGGCTAACAAAACCGCGCCCATCTTCGCGACGTAACGGGGCCCTTTTGGACCATCAATCGTAAAAGCGGTGGGACAGCCGGCGCGCATCAGCCTGGTCATTTCAATGATCGCGCCGACCGCGCCGCGGGTGCTGGATCCCCGGGCAGCGCCATAGCCAAACCGTTGAATGAACCGGGCGATGTATTCGCCGTCGAAACTTTGCGAGGTCATGACGACGATACGGCGGTTTCGCCAGAAGTAGGTGGCCAGGAATACGCGATTGTGCCAGAAGGTATAGATGGGAACCTGGCCGTTGCGGGTGGCCGCTTCCCAGTTTTCCCAGCCTGCGATTTGCCAGCGAATCGTCCGGCCGATCAATTTGATTAACAGGAAGAATGCTAGGTCCGCCGCGCGAATCAGGAATCTTTGCTTCGCTGGGTAGGAAGCTAGATCGGCAAACCTATAAGCCCGCGCCACCGTTTCCTCGGCGGGACGAACTCCTTTGAAATCTTGTTTGGCGGAAGCCGACATTGATGCTGATTGAGGGTTGACGTTAAGTCGACTCTCGCTTCAGTCCGCGATGCGGACGAGTGAAAGTAGCCCAGCACTTCAGTGCTGGGTAGTCGGTCCCGGCGAGGCTGGAATCCGTGAAACGGACGACTGATAAATTCCAGACAATCCAGAGGATTTGCAATTCAGCCGTCCGTTTCACGGACTAGAGTTCTCATCTCTACGTGATCCACCGATGAATCGGTGGGCTATTTTTATTCGTCGGCTTCGCCGACGCTTCGGGCGAAACCCC
>DATKIS010000558.1:0-3587 GCA_035543975.1 Pyrinomonadaceae bacterium | reverse complement strand
TCAGCATGGGCGATGCTTTAAACCCAGCAGGTCTCTGCGGTAATAGATATGCGCAAGCGAACCCAGTCTGCGAAGCCCGACGAGTTTCCTGGCGCGTAAATGAACCGCCAAGACGCCGAGAACGCCAAGTAAATAAACCGAGACTGGGTGGAAATCCTCCAGTCTTTGCCCCTTGGCGCTCTCGGCGCCTTGGCGGTTATCTGACAACGATCAAAATATCGGAAACGCAATGGAGGTGTTGTTAATGCTGTCCGCGTGAGATAGAGTTTCCGCCATCAGCCTGTCACAAATCGCCCCTAATATTCCGCCAAGACTTGGTATGTCTTCCCTGTATTCAAATGCGCCAGTTGCGCCAGCGTTGAAAAATAGGCATCCAGTAATGCTCGATCAAGGGTCTGGAAAGAAAGAACATTCACGGCGATTGGCTGAGATCAATCGTGCCATAACCACCTCGCTTAACTTCGACGAAGTCCTCGATCTGATCACGGAAAATGCCGCGCAACTAGTTGGGGCACAGGTGTGCCTGCTGCTCCTGGTAGACCATCAGGGAACACTAACCATCCGTTCAGCCAAGGGAGTTGAGCCTGATCTGGTGAAGACTTTTTCCGGCCGCATGGAAGAAGATGTGATCCGGCAATTACAGGACGCCCTTGCCATTGGAGCTGGGGAAACTCTGGTCTCGGTTCCGGTGATCGCCAAGCAGTCTTTGACCGGACTACTGGTGATTGCCCGCGTTCATCCACTGAACCCTGATGAACAATGGCAGTTGTCAGCCCTCGCCGACCAGGCCGCCATCGCTCTGGGTAATGCTCGCCTTTATGAGATGGAGTTGGCCGAAGCAGTCCGCGCCCGTGACCTTTCCCAGATCGCGCTGCTGAGGTTGGCAGCCATAGTCGAATCATCCGACGATGCGATCGTCAGCAAGGATCTGAACGGAATAATTAATAGTTGGAACAAAGGGGCGGAGCGCATCCTCGGCTTTACGGCCGACGAAGTTATCGGCCAACCAGTCACCATCCTCATTCCACCGGACCGCATGGCCGAAGAAACGACGATTCTCGACCGAATTCGTAAGGGCCAACGAATCGAACACTTCGAAACCTTGCGGCGCCGCAAGGACGGCACCCTTATTAATGTCTCCCTCACCGTTTCGCCAATCAAAAACGAGCGCGGGGAAGTTATCGGCGCTTCCAAGATTGCGCGAGACATTACCAGGAGCAAGGAGTCCCAGGAACAACTGCGGCGCGCACTGGAGTTTGATCAAACGGTCATGTTGAGCATGGGTGAGGGCCTCTACACCATTGATAGTCAATATCGGGTTACCTTCATGAACCCGACCGCACAAAGGCTGCTTGGTTGGACCCTTGATGAGATTCTTGGTCGCAACATCCACACGGTGATTCACCATACCCATCCGGATGGCACCGATTTTCCGGTCGCAGAGTGTGAAAGTCTGCGGGTGCTTGATCACGGCAACCGGGTCACCGAACACGAGGATTTCTTTATTCGTAAGAATGGGACCTTCTTCGACGTGGTTTACAGTTCGGCGCCACTGAGGAGTGACGACCAGATTACCGGGCTGGTGGTGGTCTTCCGCGATATCACCGAACGCAAACGGGCTGAAGAGGAGATTCGTTTTCAGGCGCACCTGCTCAATGCCGTGGATCAGGCGGTGATCGCCACCGACCTCGAGGGGACAGTTATTTTCTGGAATTCATTCGCCGAGAAACTATATGGCTGGCCGGCCGCCGAGGCCCTGGGTGCAAATGTTCTGGATATGATGCCATCACCTGACCTGAGGGAAGAAGCCGTTTCGATCCTCGCGCGCTTGACGTCCGGTCACAGCTGGGCGGGTGAATTCGAAGTGCAAAGGCGCGACGGCACCTTTTTCCCGGCCTTGGTCAACGATTCGCCAATCCTCAACGATAAGGGCGAACTGATTGGGATAGTTGGCGTGTCGGTAGACAACACGGAACGGCGCCGGGCTGAGAAAGAGCGAGAAGATTTGCTCCTGCGCGAGCGCGAAGCCCGCGCCGAGGCAGAATCTGCTAACCGTTTAAAGGACGAATTTCTGGCCACGCTATCCCACGAATTGCGCAATCCCTTGAACGTGGTCATTGGGTACTCGGAAATCCTCCGGCGCGCTGATGAGAGCCAGCCACACTCTTTTGTAGTCAAAGCCGCGGAGACTATTCGCCGCAACGCTCTGGCCCAGGCGCAGTTGGTTGCCGATCTGCTCGATCTGTCTCGCTTGCAGATGGGCAAGCTGTCGCTGGATCGGACTCCCGTGTCGCTGTCCACGGTGATAAAAGAAGCGGTGGAGACCGTTAGCGACGAGGTTAAGGCCAAGGACATCCGGCTTTCGGTTCACCTGGACTCGGAGATCCTGGTGGTCGAGGGCGACTCGGTTCGGCTCGGACAAATTGCCTGGAACTTGCTTAACAACGCGGTGAAATTTACCCCGGCCAAAGGCGAAATCCGAATCACCCTGAAGCACCTGGGCGATGACGCAAGGCTGGTGGTGGAGGACAGTGGACTGGGAATCGCACCGGAGTTTCTACCACACGTCTTCGAGATTTTCCGTCAGGCGGATGCCAGTAGTTCGCGCCGGCAGGGCGGCATGGGCATTGGGCTGGCACTGGTAAAGCAGCTTGCTGAACTTCACGATGGCCGAGTGCAAGCGGATTCCGTGGGCGTTGGGCACGGAGCGCAGTTCACAGTTTGGCTGCCGTTGTATAAATCGGGGGCTGAAGGGTTGCCGTCTGAAAAGGTGGGCGCGTCTGGAGCGTTAAGGAGCAAGTTTATCCTGGTGGTGGACGACTCTCCGGAGTCCACCGAGATGCTCGGGAAGCTGCTGGAGATCGAAGGCGCCTTTGTCGACCTGGCCCGCAGCGGCGCCGAAGCCCTCACGATTGCGGACCAGAAAAGATTCGATCTGGTTATTTCCGATATCTCCATGCCCGAGATGGACGGTTATCAACTGCTGCGCGAATTGCGCCGGTTGCCCCAGATGAAGGATGTGCCTGCCGTTGCGCTGACCGGCTATGGCCGCACCGCTGATATCGAACGGGCGCATGCGGAAGGCTTTGCCGAACATCTGATTAAGCCGATCGATATCGACCTGCTGCTGCAGATTGTGCGGCGGCTGACGGAAGAAGATGGTAGGTAGAACGGCATCCGGGATTAAATATGCTTTTCCGGAGATGCTGAGAATTTAGCTCACCAACACGCTAAAGAGCTCAGCCTTCCAGTCATGCTTTCCGTTGACAGTGCTCAGAGCGCACAGTAGCATGCGGTCGGCATGGAGTCCCTTTCCCAAACGAAGATAGACGAACTTCTTTCGATTAAGAAGATAGTCAAAAACCCAAACGCTCGTACTGTACTTAAGGGCCAACATGAGCAGATCAACTATCAGGTTATGGGCTCGGATGATGGGCTGTTCCGGTTGTATTGCCGGCAAAACATGAACATCCCAGAAGACTTCTCTTGTGGACTAAGTTGGGATACTCCCAGCGGGGAGATCCTTACTCTGGTTAGATACAACGGATCGAGCCACCCCCACACCAATCAAATCGAGGGAGAAAGGC
>DATKIS010000557.1:0-4643 GCA_035543975.1 Pyrinomonadaceae bacterium | reverse complement strand
GGCTGCTCAGTGTGTCAATTTGTTGACTGAAGATCCGGAGAATTGACGCCCGGATGACAGCGGGGACGCACAGCTGTATATTCGCAACACAAATCATTGGACAGGAGACGTGGATAATGCCAGTTAGAAAAGACGCTGAGATCATAGAGCCAAAAGGCAGACTGGGAGTGCTGCTGGTTGGCCTCGGCGCTGTTAGCACTACCTTCATCGCTGGAGTGGAAGCTGTAAAGAAAGGGATTGGCCAGCCCGTTGGGAGCTTGACTCAGATGGGGACGATTCGGCTTGGCAAACGAACCGACAACCGAGTGCCGCTGATCAAGGATTTCGTACCATTGGCAAAACTTGAGGACCTCGTATTTGGCGCTTGGGACATCTTCGAAGACTCAGCCTACGAAGCCGCTGTCCATGCAGGGGTACTCGAGAAAGATTTGCTGAAACAACTGAAAACCCCGCTCCAGAAGATTAAGCCGATGAAGGCTGTCTTCGACCAGTCATATGTAAAACGCCTTAACGGCGTGAACGTAAAGACCGGGGCGAACAAGTTTAAGCTCGCCCAGCAACTGATTGACGAGATTGCTGAGTGGAAGAAAAAGAATCGATGCTCGCGGGTAGTGATGATTTGGACAGCCTCGACGGAGATATTTCTTAAGCAACATCCCGTTCACAAGACGCTCGAATCGTTTGAGAAGGCCATGCGTGAAAATCACCGGTCAATCGCGCCCTCGATGATTTATGCCTACGCCGCCTTGAAATCAGGTATTCCCTTCGCCAACGGCGCTCCCAACCTAACGGTCGATATCCCGGCTTTAAGGACACTCGCCGAGGAAAACAATCTGGCAATTTGCGGGAAGGACTTCAAAACCGGCCAAACTCTGATGAAAACTATCCTCGCGCCCGGTTTGAAAGCGAGGATGTTGGGCTTGGCAGGCTGGTATTCAACCAATATTCTAGGGAATCGCGATGGCGAAGTTTTGGATGATCCCGAGTCATTCAAAACCAAGGAAGAATCAAAGTTGTCAGTGCTTGAATATATCCTTCAGCCCGAAGTTTATCCTCAACTGTATAAAGACTTCTCCCACGTGGTGCGCATCAACTACTACCCACCGCGCGGCGACAATAAGGAAGGCTGGGACAACATCGATATCTTCGGTTGGCTTGGCTACCCGATGCAGATCAAGATCGACTTTCTCTGCCGCGACTCAATTCTCGCGGCGCCCATCGTCCTGGATCTTGCCCTGTTTCTCGACCTGGCGCAACGGGCCGGCATGAAGGGGATTCAGGAATGGCTGTCCTTTTACTTTAAGTCGCCTCAGACGGCTCCAGGTCTTTATCCCGAGCATGATGTATTCATTCAGTTGATGAAGCTGAAGAACACATTGCGTTACCTTCGCGGCGAAGATCTGATCACTCATCTGGGCTTGGAATACTACGACTGAGAATAGACCGGCCGGGCGAACGCTCGTAGGCTGCAAGCCGACAAAAGTTGCGATTTTCGTTGAGACCTTTTGGTGAGTAGACCGCCTAAAGCGTGCAGCTAAATCGTCTTCCATCAACCAGCAAATCCCCCAAACATTTATTGGCAGCGATCCTCTGACACCAATTGTCACCGATGATTTGGGAGATTTTTGCCCGCAGAAAAATAAATATTATGAGTTGCCCAATATTTTGTGATGACATTTCGACTCCTCTCGTATATATAGCATCCGCGTTTCTTGGTACGGAGCTTCGAAGCCTGGATTTCAGCGAACTTCCGCCTGAAGCTCCGCATCAATAGGATTAGCGGATCGTTCCTTGCATTAGTAGAGGCGGCCAATGGCGGCCCACTAACGAGAGGCGCCAATCGGCGTCGAGCGAATACAAGGAGGACGCGATGATTTCAGAAATGGAGATACAGAAACTAAACAACACTATGGGCACAGTCTTCCTTGATCCTGATCAGAAAAGCCCTCGCGCCCAGGATTTCGAACAGCGGCTTTCAGACCGCATCGTAGGCCAAGAGCGCGCCGTGCGCCGGATGAGCGGCCTGTACCAGATTTTTCTGGCCGGCATGAATCCGCCGAACCGCCCGATTGGCACGATGCTGTTTCTTGGCCCAACGGGCTCTGGCAAAACTCGCGTTATCGAAGCCGCAGCCGAAGTGCTGTATGGCGATCCAAACGCGATCGTTAAGATTGATTGTGCGGAATTCCAGCACTCTCATGAAATTGCAAAACTGATCGGCTCGCCGCCGGGATATCTGGGTCACCGCGAGACTTCTCCAATGCTGACCCAGGAGAATCTCGACCGCATGCATACGGACGAGATTAAGCTCTCGTTAATACTTTTTGACGAGATTGAAAAGGCTTCCGATAGTTTGTGGCAGTTACTGCTCGGTATTCTCGACAAGGCCACCTTGACGCTGGGCGACAACCGGCGCGTTGATTTCTCACGTTGCATGGTGATCCTGACGTCGAACCTGGGCGCAAGAGAGATGTCCGAACTGATTTCCGGTGGTATCGGCTTTGCTCCCGGTAAAGGCGCCAAGAATCCGAATGACACGGAAGTCGATCAGAAAATATACCGAACGGCGGTCGAATCCGCGCGGCGTAAGTTTTCGCCAGAGTTCATGAACCGCATCGACAAGGTTGTAGTGTTTCGCTCATTGAAGGAACATCACCTGCGCCAGATTCTCGACCTTGAGCTCCAGGCTGTGCAGGACAGAATCATGCAGTCGGCGGGAACAAAGTTTGTTTTCCAATGTTCCGAGAATGCGAAGAACACGCTTCTGAAGGAAGGGTTGGACTTCAAATATGGCGCGCGACATTTGAAGCGGTCGGTTGAGCGTTTCCTGGTCTATCCTCTCTCGAACCTGGTCGCCACCGGGCAAGTCGGGTTGGGAGACCTCGTCTACGTGGACCTAGATGAGTACACCCATAAACTGATCTTCTCGAAGAGTTCGGGCGGAGCGTTAATTCATGACATGCCGCCGGCGAAGGAAGAACCAGAGATGCTTGAATCCCTTTCGGGTGGCGTGGGCTTACCAATACCGCAGGCTAGCAAGGCGGCTAAGAAGGGACACAGTCGGGGAGAGAAAACAGAAAACTAGGTTCTCTTAATCCGAAATCGCGAAAGCGCCGTTCACTGCATGTGGACGGCGCCTTCGCTTTTTAGGTTGTGGCTTCCGTGCTATTTCAATTTAGAATTCACGATCTTATTTATCGCCGCCTGTGCCGCTTGGGAAAGATATGGATCAGAGGCCGTGAGAGCCTCGCGAAGAGACGGAAGAGCCGACGAATCTCCGACGGCACCCAAGGCAATTGCCGACTCCCGTCTGACGTCAGATTCGCCCTGCACATCCTGGAGAGCGTAAATAAGTGACGACAATCCCCCTCGGCTCCCAATCAGGCCCAGGGAGCGTGCCGCCGCTCGTAAGACAAAAGGATTCTCTGCCTGCTTCTTTTTCTTCTTGCCCTTAGTGGGAACTATCCCGAGCTGCGGATTCAAAATAGACGCGAGCGGGGAAACCGCGGTTTCGTCTCCGATTTCACCAAGCGCCACTGCCGCTGCTCCCCGGACCTCATCTACCTTGTCAGTGAGAAGTCGCTCCGTGAGTGGCGCGACTGCTAAACGACTTCTGGTCTTGCCGAGGGCATACGCGACTTCGCGCCGGACAAAGTCATCAGGGTCATTGACCAGGGGCATCAAACTTCGAGCGGCTTCTTCGGCAGGAAGCGCGAGGATCGCCTGCGCGGCCGTCACCTTCACCATCGCATCAGCGTCAGCGAGTCCTGGCAGGGCCACAAGTGAAGCGTCTTTGTGGTGCATGGAACCCAGCCGAGTAAGCGCATCCCTTCGTTCTTCCACGTCCCCGGAACTCAGCCGCTTCCGTTGCTTTTCGATTTCCATTTGCCGCGGCGGAAGCGAGTCCGAATTTGCTGGCTCCTGTTTAGCCGCGGGACTCCCGGTGACCACCGACGTCCCAAATGAAAGAACGGCGCCCACTACGACCACCATTAACCAGACCGAATGTCTAAATCTATTCTCAGTTTGCATTCTTGAATTCACACCTGCCCTGATCTCTCCAGGCTAATCTATTCGGGACGTAACAGCATGCATCGTATCAACAATTAGCACCGCAATCGGCGGGCAGACCACCAGGTCCGGAATCAGCAGGGCGGTCGATGAAACAAAAAGCATTTTCGACTGAACGCCCTCAACGTGGCGAAAAAAAACCGACATGCCATTTAAGAACTCCTGCGCGTGCCACCCGATAATCAATCCTAGTCCGACGCTGAGCGCGTAACCCACCAATAGAAACGTATAGGCGGAGAACCGGGTATATGGTTGCTCAGGTTTCTCATCATCCCTGAGGATGGAGTCCTGTCTGGATTTTGGTCGGTACGTGTAGTGATTGAAGTATTCGCGCAACCGGGTCGCAAGGTGCCAGACGCCAATAACAAAAAGAGTGAGAATAATGGCACCGCCAACAAAACCCAAAGTTCCCCAAAGTTGCGGCCTGATCATGGCGACAAAAAACGTCGAAAGAAACAGCGACACGGTTGTAAATACCGCCCGTTGTCGTTCTCGGTTTTCCTGCCGGTCTCGCTCAAGAACCTCATCGACAACTCGATCCCACTTAGCCTGTACGGTCAGGTTCCGGGCGC
>DATKIS010000556.1:0-2496 GCA_035543975.1 Pyrinomonadaceae bacterium | reverse complement strand
GCCACCACCGACTCCCATCCGGATTGCAACCTCGTAAGTCTTACGCCCCATCAGGACCGTATCAATCGACTTCCAAAACTCCGCCATGATGGGGTTCAGTTCGCTGGACCACATTAGCCAATCGACGGAGTCGTCCTTTCGGGCGAAACAATTGTCGAGACTGTTAGCACCGCCAAAAGTTACCTTTCGCATCGATATGTCTCCGGGAATTTCCTGGATTGCGGTGACCAATCGTCTTCGCGACGAGTCGCGACTGACCAAAGCGGTGTCAGTCACCGCAAGCCATAAGTTGAATGTGAACGTGAAAAGGACCGATCTGACTTGGCCGCTCTCAGGCAGCGCTGGCGGCTTCGCAGGAATCCAGCTCGGGAGCATCTTCGATCGGCGCGCCGGCCTCACCAAAGTAAGGAAGTCCGTTTTCAATGGCTCCGAAGTACTCCTCGATACGACTAAGAATTTCTTCAACCGAATGGGAGTGATAGAGCGAGGTTCGAAACAGGGCACCGCCCACGAGCCCACGGGTAAACTGTCCCGCCAATTGCTTCATCCGGTTGATCGCCGGTGTTTCAGGCATGTCTTCCCGCAGCATATCAAAATACTCATGCAGGATCGCGCGTTTGTCAGCCAGCGTCGGCTGAAAGATATCCCGGCCAAGCATAACGTCTTCAATCTGCCGGAAAATCCATGGGTTCGCCATTGCACCCCTTCCAATCAAAACTCCATCGCAGCCCGTCTCGCGGAAACGCGCGAACGCCTGTTCGATGGTGGTTATGTCGCCGCTGCCGGATACTGGGATGCTGACGGTCTCTTTTATCTGTTTGACCAAATCCCAGTTCGCGAGCCCGCGGTAGCCCTGTTCTTTGGTTCGGCCGTGAAGTGCGATATGTTCAACCCCACAGGCTTCGGCGAGCTTCGCCGTCTCAACTGCATTGATCGTGTGATCGTAAAAGCCGGCCCGGATCTTGATCGTTAACGGGATGGTTATCGCTTTCTTGATCTCAGTGAGAATAGTCTCCAGTCGGTCGTGATCTTTCAGCAGTCCAGAACCACCGCCGTGCTTCACCACCTTCGGGGCGGGACAACCGCAGTTAATGTCGAGAATGTCGGCGCCAATTTCTTCAGCCATCTCTGCCGCCATGCGCATGCGCTCAGGCTGGCCGCCAAAAATCTGTACCGCAAATGGCCGCTCTTCCGGATAGAAACGCATTTGCCGTTTGGACTTGGGATTACTCCGCGTCAACCCCTCAACTGATATGAACTCCGAAACGCTTAGTCCGATCCCACCGCGGCGCTTCAGCAAGCGACGGAAAGAAACGTCCGTTACGCCAGCCATCGGGGAAAGAACCAGCGGCGGGTTAATCTCAATATCGCGAATTTTGAATGGCTTAATATCCAGCATGATAACTTCAGGGCTGAATCGTAACAGGCGTTCCCACCTGCACCGCGTCGAACAATTCCTTCATGTCCTCATTTTCCAACGCCACACATCCCCATGTCCAATCGCTGCCCGCGCCGTTTCCATGAATGTAGATGTCGCCGCCAAGCGCCGTGTGCTGGGGCGGAGTCGCTTTACGCTTGATGGCCTTCACGATGGCCTCGTGCTGCGTTCTTGAAATCAACTTATCGCGAAGACCGCGCTCGGCATCCTCGATATTCGGATAGCTAAGGCCGAGAGATAGGTAGTAGGCGCTCTTGTTGTTCTTCGTAAAGATATAGAACCCGCCTTCGGGTGTAGCTCGATCCCCTTGTCGCTTCTTGTCGTCTACAGGATTCAGGCCAAGTCCCACCTTGTAGGCGCGGACCAACGAGCCGGCCGAATAGAGCTTCAACTCGCGTTTGCTCTTTTTGACCACAATGTGGGGATCCTTGAGTGGCAGTTTCAAGGCGGCTCTTTGCTGAAGAAACCGTGCCGAGTTCGTTCTCGGGCCATGAACCATACTGATCAAGGCAGTCAGGAGAACCAGGATAATAAGATGCGATCTCCAGAGGGTATGCATGGTTTCAACCAGCTTTGCACCAAGGTTAGGGCATCAAGGTTAGACACCAAGAGCGGGGAAAGCCCCACAGGCTAACCCGCTAAAGGAGCCGAGTCATCCAGAAAAACCTCGCTTAACAGTTCGTACAAAGTGCGTGAATCAGTTCGCGAGGTCTGGCGGGTGGCGGGAACAGTAACTACGCGAACACTAGTGAGCTTGTCGCGGCTACGAATTGCGATCTCGTCACCCGCTTTAACGGCATGGGAAGACTTGGCCAAACTTCCATTGATTGTGACGCGTCCAGCCTCACAAATTTTCTGGGCCACTGTGCGCCGCGAACAAAGTCGGCTTGCTTTGAGAAAGAGGTCGAGACGCATAGCGCAGTCGGCAGGAGCAGGAGGCAGGGACAGGTGTTCGCTGATTTCATCCCCGCCGCGCTTGCTCCTGGCGGCCTGCTCCCGGCGTCTATTCCTGGTTAGGGTTTTGGGAAAATCCCGAGCAGTTTACCCTTCTTCTTTTC
>DATKIS010000555.1:0-4724 GCA_035543975.1 Pyrinomonadaceae bacterium | reverse complement strand
AAAAGGTGATGGGGATTTTCTTTGAACCCACTCGCGTCTTTCGAAACTTACGCGTCCACCCTTATTGGCTAGCTGCGTTCCTTGTCGTCGGGACAGCCAACGTCATCTACTCGGCTGCCTTCATAACCCGCCTGACTCCGGAAGTCATCGTTGACTTCACCATGAGGAAGCTCGAGGAGAGCCCGATCAAGCCTCCACCCGAGGCAATGGAAAAGGCGAAAGCCGATGGTCTGCAGCAGGCGAAACAGCCTATCCAGCGCGTGCAAACGGCGGCCAAGAGCTTTGTCGGCCTTTTTGTTTTTGTCGCCTTTTACTCGGTCCTTTGTTTCCTGGGGGTGCTGGCGTTTGGAGGTCGCATCAATTTTTGGCAGGCGTTCGCGGCCACTCTCTATGCTTTCCTGCCGGTGGTCGTAATTACCAAACTGCTGAGTTTGGTCATTCTCTTCATTAAGCCCCCGGAAGACATTCATCCGATCCTGGGTGCGGAAACACTGGTGACGGACAATCTCGGCGTGCTGTTTACGCCGGCAGAGCATCCCGCTCTATTCGTACTGGGCGCTTCGATTGGGGTGTTGTCGTTCTATGGCCTATGGCTGCGGGCTAGAGGGTTGGCGAATGCCGGAACCAAGGTCAGTTCGAGCGCTGCCTGGGGCGTGGCAGTCACGCTGATGGTGCTTGGGCTGATCTTCGGGATGATCTTCGCGACGCTGTTCTCGAGCTTTCTTTCATAGCGGTCAGCGGACGACCGAAAACAAATATAGGACCTCTAGACGGCCAATAGGTCCTATGCGTTCGACTGCCTTCTGCCCAGTGCTTTCTGCCTACTGCCTTCTACTCTATTCGTACCGGAGCGATTCGATTGGATCAAGGCGCGCGGCCTTCCATGCCGGCCAGATTCCAAAGATTAGGCCAATGCCGACGCTGGCAACCAAGCCACCTATCGGCGCCCAGATGGGTACGTAGGAAGGCAGCAAAAGGCGCAGCAAGAGCGTCAGGAGCCAACCAATCGAGAGACCGACCAAGCCACCAATGCCGGTGAGGGTCGCCGCCTCGATCAAAAACTGCCAGAGGATATCGCTTCGTTTCGCCCCGATGGCTTTGCGCACACCAATCTCGCGGGTGCGTTCGGTGACTGACACCAGCATGATATTCATCACGCCGATGCCGCCTACCATCAAGCCGACCGAAGAGATCACGACCATGGCAATCACCAGCCCGGCAGTGATCGAGCGAAAGTTATCCATGATACTTTCGGCAGTCTGCATGCCGAAATTGTCGGGCGCCGCAAAGGGTACTTGCCGCCGTACCCTAAGGAGATCCTGCACCTGGTCTTTGGCTTCATCCATCTTCCCCATTCTGGCAACGGCAAGAATCATGATGTTGTCGGCATTGGGCTTGAGTTTTTTCGCGACGCTGTAGGGAAGATAGATGACGTTATTCTGATCATCGCTACCGCCACCACCAAGAAACTGCTCCTTCTTCTCCATTACTCCCACCACGCGAAACTCATCGGCGCCTATCTTAATCGTTTGGTCAATGGGAGAACCGAAGCGAAAGAAATCATCAGCCACTTTTGAACCAATGACACATACGTCCTGCTTAGTGTCATTCTCGGATTGAGTAAAAAACCTTCCCTGCGAAATTACCTGCGTCCCGGCGCGTTCGAATTCCGGGAGGGTACCTTGCAGGGCCACGCTGGCAGTGGTTTTTCCACCTCCTGAAACCAACAGCTTTTGGCCAAAGAAGTTATTAGTGATGTCGAGAAAGGGAACTGATATTTCAACCGCCGGTAGATTAGAAAGGGCAATTGCGTCTTCGTACGTGAGTTCCTTGCGCATTCGCTCTTCGCGCGACATCCGCCCGACGTGAATCCCAGGATTATATTTACTGATGAAGATCGAGCGGGTCCCGAATGATTCGACTTCTTTCTGTAGAGAAACGTCGAAACCGCTGATGATCGAAGCGATCAACATCACGGTGATGACCCCAATTACGACGCCAAACACTGTCAGAAACGATCTGAGCTTGTTGGCGAGCAGGGTCGACATCGCCATTCTCAGATTTTCGTAAATGTCGCTTCTTATCAGTTTCATAATCAGCAATCAGCAATCAGCAATCAGCAGTCAGCAGTCAGCCACTGACAATGAACCACTGACAACTAGTCAGCCCTTAACGCTTCAATCGGATCCAGCCTGGCAGCCTTCCAGGCGGGAAACACTCCAGCCATCACGCCAACACCCATCGAAACACCGACGGCAATAACCACCGCCCCTACCGAAAGAAAAGTTGGGAAGAAAACTGCTGTAAGCACCCGACCAATAATCCAAGCGATGCTAACGCCAACGGCTCCGCCCATTGCTGACAGGGTAACGGCTTCAACCAGGAACTGTTTCAGTATATCCATTTGACGCGCGCCGAGCGATTTCCTGATTCCTATTTCTTTCGTTCGTTCGGTCACAGAAACCAACATGATGTTCATGATCACAATCGCGCCGACCAGCAGAGCGATACTGGGCACCGCAATGGCGATGATGAAAATCGTTCCGAATAACCGATCGCGCAGTCCGGTGATGGCGTCGGGAGTAATAATGCCAAAATTATCTTTCTCATTGGTGCCCAACTTTCGTCGGGCGCGCATCAGGAATCGCGCTTCATCGACCGCATCATTAAAGTGATCATCAGTCTTCGAGGTGGCCACAAAGTAAAGCGACCGATTGCGGATCAACCCGCCAAAGTTATTTGCGTATGCTTTTAGGGGTACCAGAATGAAATTGTCCTGCGGGATGCCGAAGACTGTTCCGCGGGCGGTCTCCACTCCGATTACCCGATACGGCAGCCCTGAGATTGTAATCTCCTGTCCGATTGGACTTCCTAACGGAAAGAGCTTGGAGGCCACGTCGGCGCCGAGGTAGGCAACTCGCTGGGCCGCATCGTTTTCAGGGTCGACGATAAACCGACCGTCGGCGATGTCCCGGTTTTCGATGTCGGCTATGGCGGGTGTTGCCCCGGATACGAAGATGTCTTCGAGCACCTGGTCGCCGTGCTTAACGATGGACGGTGTCCCTCGGGCTCGGGCGCCAATCTTCCCGATTAGGGTGCCGCGTTCCTTCAGGTATTCAAAGTCCTCGAGGGTTAGATCCTTGTTGCGGCGCTGGGCAGCAGCAATGGTGTCCGTATCTTTGAAATCTTCCAGGGGATTGAAACGCTGAACCGTAAAAGACTTGGCTCCGATGCCGGCGATCTTTTCGTCAACGTAGGTGTTGAAGCCCTGAATCAGGGAGTAAACCACGACCACGGCCATGACGCCGATGATCATGCCCAGGAGTGTGAGGGCAGAGCGGAGCTTGTGCGCCCAAATGGCGGCAATCGCAAGTTTTAATGTTTCAATGAATTTCAAGGCTCACCTAGTACGGTTTGAAAGTGACAATGGTTGCACGGCCTTTTGGAGGGTGGCGGCTTGACGCCGCTTTTTCCGGTCGCGGCTTGACGAAACCAGGGAGCGATTTGGCATCTCAGATTACCGGCGTCAAGCCGCCGGATACCAGGGCGTCAAGCCGCCGCACTCCAAAGCTATTCCCAACGCAGGGCTTCAATTGGGTCCAGTCGGGCGGCCTTCCACGCAGGCCATAAGCCGAAGATGATGCCCACCGCGGCCGAGATACCGACCCCTAAACCAATAGCCCACAAAGGCACATACGCCGGGAGCGGTGAATATCGATTAACCATGAACGAGAGTAGTTCCCCAACGGCAAGTCCGGCCAGGCCCCCAATTGCCGTCAAGACCACCGCCTCAATCAGAAATTGCGCCAGAATATTGATGCGAGTAGCGCCCACAGCCTTCCGCACCCCAATCTCCTTCGTGCGTTCCGTGACTGAAACCAGCATGATATTCATTACCCCGATGCCGCCAATCATCAAAGCCACAAACGAAACAGCCGTAAGTACCAACGCCGTGGCGCCGGTAAGTTGATTGTAGATATCCATCAGGGCGTCCTGTGATGATATACCAAAGGTGTTCGGCTGGCCGAATTTGTCCTGGCGGCGCCGGCGCAGAATGTCGGTCATTTCATCAATCGCCGACTTTACATAAGCCCTGGATCGCGGCCGGACAATGATTACGAAGACCACTTCGGGGAAGGGAGCGTCCGGGTAATATTTATCAAAGGTAGTAATGGGCACGAAAATAGAATTGTCTCTCGACTGGCCGAGGAAGTTTCCCAGCTGTTCCATCACCCCGACTACCCGAAACGGCCGCCCATTGATTTTCAGTTCTTTGTCGAGCGGTTCTTCGTAAGGGAAGAGCGCGCGCACCAGATCCTGCCCCAACACGCAGATATTGGATCGCTCCCGCAAATCCTCCTCCGTGATAAATCGGCCGCGGCTCACGTAGCTCGACTGCGTGAATTCGTAATACGGAGTTACTCCCATGAGAATCGGAGTGTCTGACTGTTTGTCGCCGTAACGAACGGTCTCGGCAATCTTCCGGTGTATCGGCGACACGCTCAGAACCGAGGGTGCCTCCTGGCGGATTGCCTCTGCGTCCGCCAGCGTCAGATCTTTTCGATGAATTTCTTCCGGGCCGGGCTGATGACCGAAGCTGGGATCAACCTTGGTGGCCCAGATGGCGTTGGAACCCAACGCCTCAATCTGCTCGGCGAACGCCTTATTGAGTCCCTGAATGATCGAGACCATGAAGATTACGGTAATCACCCCGACGGACACAC
>DATKIS010000554.1:0-3973 GCA_035543975.1 Pyrinomonadaceae bacterium | reverse complement strand
AAGTTACGAAGAGAGAAAGATACCTCTATGAAAAAGAAGACAGATGAAGATTTGGAGGAGATGCGGCCCGAATACGATCTCAGAAAGCTCAAGTTTATCGGTCGCGGTATCTACGCTGAACGCTATCGTTCTGGTACGAACCTCGTCCTATTGGACCCGGACGTAAGGAAAGCTTTTCCGGATGACGAGTCCGTGAACGAGGCCTTACGGGTAATCGCGAAGGCGGCAAAAAAGCAATCCTCCGCGGCCCCCAAAGCCCCCGTTCGCGGCCGGCGCCAAACACCGCGGTTGCGGCGGGCAGGATAAGTTCATGGGTGAACCAGCAACTCATAAACCTTTCGCCGTCTCTGTGGCTGAAGACGACGGCGTGAACGTAACCATCGAAGTGTCGGAAGAAGAATACCAAGCTGATCTGGCAGCTGGCATTGATGAAGATGCTACTCGGAAACTCGGGCGCTAAGATGAAACGCGGTGGCTTCCTCGCGCGACATCCTGAGTTGAAGCTCGACGAGAAAAAGCGGGCCTGACGCTGAGGCGTGGCCGATGGATGAGATCAAGATACTCGACGTTGTAGCCGTCTTGGAAGATATCCCCCAACACGGATTGCTGTGTAGTGAAGTAGGCACTGTCGTTGACCTTTGGAGAGAGGAAGTCTTCGAAGTCGAGTTCAGCGACAACTCGGGAAGGGCCTACGCTTTCGCGGCTCTACGCGCCCACCAATTGCTGAGGCTCAACTTTCCAAAAGACGAGTCGGCATGAGCGTCAATAGTCGCGAAATCCGAGTTGGGCTCAATAGCTTTTCACGCAGGTAAGCAATGGCTGTTGTTTGGGATGAAAGGAAGGCCGCAAGGAATCTCAAGAAGCACGAAGTTCCATTTGACGAAGCTGCTGCTGTGTTTAGTGATCCGCTCTTCGTAATCGCGAAAGATGAAGACCATTCGATGGAAGAGAAGCGGTTTATTATTCTGGGAGAATCCAACGCGGGAAGACTGCTGGTCGTAGCCTATGCGGAACGAGGAAAAGACACGAGAATAATCAGCGCCCGAGAGGCGACCCCGAGAGAGCGAAAAAACTATGAAAAAGAAATCTAGCGAAGACTTGGAAGACGACCTTCGTCCTGAATATGACTTCAGCAAAATGCAAATTGTGGCACGCGGCCCAAAACGCAAGGTCCCGAAGCCAAAGATTATTCATCTTCAGCCGGATGTAGCCAGGACGTTTCCGGATGACGAATCCGTTAACGAGGCGCTTAGATTATTGATTCGGCTGGCGAAAGATCAGACCCAGCAAAGGCAGCCAAAGCGCCGGGTAAGTTAACGGTGTCGATCATGAAAGGTTAGACTCTACAAGAATGGGCCGGTGCAACTCGGATATTCGCTCTGGTGTTTACTGACATAGTTGACTCGACGACGCTCGCAAATGAATTGCATGATGAGAAGTGGATCGATGTGCTTTTGAAACACTTTGCCAAGGCGCGCTGGCTCATGGAGAAGTACGATCATCACGAGATCAAGATCATTGGCGACTCGTTCATGGTTGTGTTCCGTGATGTGCTGGACGCCTTAGACTTCGCGTTGGCTCTGCACGTGGACACAGGGGATGACCAAATACGAATCAGGGCTGGGATTCATTTAGGCCCAGCTCGGATAGTCGAGGATGATATCTTCGGTATCATGGTGAACTACACGAAACGTGTAGAAAGTACTGAAAACCCTGCCGGCATCAGACTCAGTAGTGAGGCGCAGAGACATGTAGTGGACGAAGGAGCTCAAAGACATGCCGGGCTCATCTATTCTCCAGAGCGAATCGTCTTCAAAGGATTTTCGACACCTCAAACAACCTTCTCTGTTCTCGAAACCCGGGGTCGCAGAGCAGCCCGTTTGGCCCTGAAATAATTAGGTACACAGTTCCTATGATGCGACTACCCAAATTTGACTACCGCGTGCCGCGAGAGATCGCGGAGGCGGTGAAGATCATGGCCGGCACTGGTCCAGAGGGGCAGTTTGTTGCCGGCGGCACCGATCTCTATCCAAACATGAAGCGCCGGCAGCAGACACCGAAGACCGTCATCTCTGTGATGCGCGTGCCGGAGCTAAATCAAATCTCTGGCGATGGTAAGTCGGGAATTCAAATTGGGGCGTCAGTCACCCTTACGGACATAGTTGAACATCCGCTCATCAATCGAGACTACCCGGTTATCGCCCACGCAGCCCGCACCATCTCCACGCCAATCCTGCGCAACATGGGCACCATCGGCGGCAACCTGCTGCTCGACACGCGTTGCAACTACTACGACCAGAATTACGAGTGGCGCAAAGGCATTAACTTCTGTTTGAAGAAAGACGGTGATGTTTGCTGGGTAGCTCCCGGGAGTTCAAAGTGTTGGGCGGTCCAGTCTTCGGACCTGGTTCCGGTGATGGTGGCGATTGGCGCCAGGTTTCGCCTCGCTTCCACCCTTGGCGAACGAATGATCGACGCCGCCGGCTTCTACAACGACGACGGCATCGACTACCTGCATAAGCGACCCGACGAACTCCTGGTCGACATTCATCTGCCGCCGCTCAACGGCTGGCGCGCTTCCTATCAAAAGCTGCGCCGTCGCGGAGCCTTCGATTTTCCGGTCCTGGGAGTTGCGGCCTGGGTCCAAACGGATCAGGCGGGCGCTGTGAAAGCTGCAAAACTGGTTCTCGGCGGCATCGCCCCGTCACCAATCCAGGTCATCGAGGCTGAGCAGGCTTTACTGGGCAAACCACTCGGGGAAGAACAAATCCAAGCGGCAGCCGAAGCCGCCTACGTCAAGGCCCGCCCGCTCGATAACACTGACTTCGTGATGAATTGGCGCAAGCAGATGGCGCGGCAATACGCTTTACGCGCATTCCGAGAGCTCTGCTGAGAGAACCGAGATCAGCTGCGCGGGAAAAGGGACGGTCCTGAACCGCGCGTGGCTTTTTTCTTCACTTTGTATGGCACAGGTGCTTTGAGTACCTGCATTAGCTTGTTACTCGCGAAGACGCAACCTGAAGGTTGTACTCTAAACGCCTGATGACCGGCCGCACTTCCGGCTGACGCCGTTGCGGCGAGCTGCCGGCGATCCCAGCAAAAGGGGCTTGCTCCGTTCTGGTTAATCTTCAATTGTGGAAGACATCGCCGCCATTATCCTCGCCGCTGGACGTTCCGAGCGCATGGGCGCGTTCAAACCGCTCCTTAACTTTGGCGCCCATACCGTAATCAAAGCTTGCGTTGAATACCTTCGTGGTGGAGGCGTGGAAACGGTTGTGGTTGTCCTTGGCCAGGGGCCTCGTGCCGATGACCTCCACCACCACCTCAAAGACTCTTCGGTCACCTTCGCGACCAATCCTGACCAAACGAGCCAGATGAGCGACTCAATTGCGTGCGGGCTCCAAGCTATCCCCCCTTCCGCAAAGGCTGTCTTGATTACGCCTGCGGACCATCCGGCCGTACCAGCTGACGTAGTTCGGGTTTTGATCGAAGAATGGCGAAACGGCGCCCGGTTGGTGATGCCCACCAACGCCGGTCGCGGGGGACATCCGGTACTGGTCGACCTGCAGCTTATCGACGAACTGCGGCACCTCGGCACAAGTGGAGGCTTGAAGGGATTGTTCGATTCTCACCGCGACGAGGTCAGGCGCGTAGCCGTCGGTTCGGGTTACATTGCGCGTGACATGGACACGTGGGATGATTACCGCGCTTTGCACCAGGAGGTCTTCGGCGTTCCCCCACCAGAAATCCCCACCCAGACGGTGAATAATAAGGGTCCAGATGATGCCAACTAATCGGTTCGACCGCTCATCTAACCCACTGCCCAACCTACTGCAGGCGGCATAAGGAGATTAAATGTTCCTAACAAACCGAAAACCTCTGTTGGCGCTCTTAGTCGTGATGCTGCTGGGATCATCGCTGGCGTTGGCCCAAAAGGGTGCGGTTGAGTTTTCGCTACGTTCGATCGATGGCC
>DATKIS010000553.1:0-6162 GCA_035543975.1 Pyrinomonadaceae bacterium | reverse complement strand
CGGTCGCGAAGTGTTTACAACGGTGAGCATGGGTATCGCGTTGAGCTCAAAAGAGTATGAACGCCCCGAAGATATCCTGCGTGACGCGGATACAGCTATGTACCGGGCGAAGGGTTTGGGCAAAGCGCGACACGAGATCTTCGACACCGGAATGCACTCTCAAGCCCTCAAACTTCTTCAACTGGAAACTGATCTGCGACGCGCGCTCGAACGAAAAGAGTTCATGGTGGTCTATCAACCCATCATGTCTCTGGAAACTGGCCATCTGTGTGGCTTTGAAGCCTTGATTCGTTGGCCCCACCCGGAACGCGGGCTGATCTCCCCCATGGACTTTATCCCCCTGGCGGAAGAGACTGGAATGATAGTCCAAATTGGGGAGTGGGTTTTAAGAGAGGCTTGCGAACAGATGCGTCGATGGCAAGTAGTCTTCCCGACTGAACCACCGACCTTTATGTGCGTGAATCTTTCGGTCAAACAATTCTCTCAGCTCGATCTTATTGAGAAGGTGGCTGCGATCCTCGAAGAGACGAACCTGAGCCCGAAGAGTTTGAAACTGGAGATCACAGAAAGCGCCGTAATGGAAAACGTCGATACGGCCACCAACATGCTCAAGCAACTCAGGGAACTGGGTGTTCAACTCGCGATGGACGATTTTGGTACCGGTTACTCTTCTCTCTCAAACCTACACCGGTTCCCCATTAACACCCTGAAGATTGACCGCTCTTTCATTACTCGGATGGTGGAAAACAATGAGAACGCGGAGATCGTGCGAACGATCTCTGGTTTGGCAAAGAACCTTGGGATGGACGTTGTTGCGGAAGGCGTTGAAACGAGAGAACAGCTGGAAATCCTAAGATTCCTGGGCTGCAAGTATGGACAAGGCTTCTTTTTCTCTAAGCCCTTGGACAGTCAAAGCGCTGAAGCATTCATCTGCGAAACCTATTTGCCAACGGTGCAGGTTCTAGAGGACATAACAGCTCCCATGATGCCTAGAGAAAATAGGTCACAGAAAGCCTTCTCGTAAGTACGCAAAAACTCTGAAAGTTAAAAAGGGCATCACCCAGAGATTGGGCGGTGCCCTTAATACTTTGCGGCTGGTCGATTAAGGTACCGAACCGTCAATAAAAGGCCGCATCTCGCCAATAAATTTGTCGCTGTTCACGATGCTCATAAGAACAGTCTTGAGAGATTCTTCAGGAAAACCGGACTCCAAGGTGAATGTGTATCCTGTAAAGACATCGCCCGTCTCGTCAACTCCCCAAAAAAGGAACGCCTGATCGCTTAGCGTGAGTAGTAGCCTCATAAGCCCTGGACTATTTTTAGCCTTGTCGATATTGATGTAACCATTCTTGTAGTGTGGATAAATGCGAAAGCCAATCGTGTCGTTGGGCGTGACACTGATTACAATCTCTAAGCTTTCCGCATTCACGAGCCCAGTTTTCAAAGAGCCGAGAAAGTTGAATGGTTGTTTCTGGCTCTGGACGAAAGATACCTTGAGTTCGGGCGCTGACTTTTTGAGCAACTGAGCGAGCATTTCGCGAGTTCGCACACGGTTAGCTTCTTTGTCCTGCTGCTGATCGTAAGCTGCTCTACCACCCAACATCGTTAGGGTTATCAGGGCAACTAGAAGGGTTTGTTTGATCAAGCTGTAGTCCTCCAAGATTCGACCAATGATTCAACCAGCGCTTCTATGTGAAATCCCATATGAAGTCAACATTTGTTACCGGTTCCTTTGACCAGCCGGGTTATCGCCAAAGATAATCCCGTCATAAGGTAAAAGACCATCACAACTTCAGAATCGCCCCAGTTGTAATGGACAAGTCCAGACGTAAAGAACCCGGCCAATCCACCCAGCGCGCCTAGCAAGACTCCGCGTTCGAGCCACTGTAGTCCTATATTACTCCTCAGGGAGCGCCAGAGAGTTTGAGCGTAGACGAACAGAAAAGCCAGCCAGAGGCCCAGGGCTGGAAGTCCTCGTTCGAGGGCAATTTGCAGGGGGTTCGAATGCATGTGGCCCCACAGCAAACGGCCTCCATCAAACAGTCCCCACTCCCGCCAGCGTTTCTTGATCGAATCCATTCCCACACCGATCAACAGATGGCGAGGGTTGCTGACCAGCAGGTGCACGCCTTCGCGCCAAACAGTTTCCCGCCAGGTGGTTGAGTGGTCCTTCTGATCTAGAAAGCCCACGTTTCGCTTTTGCTGAAGTACAAACAGGCCAGCCAGAATCAAAGGCACAGCCAACAAACCTACCAAGATCACGGTTCGACGTCTCACGGCGAGAGTAAGAATAACCAGACTGGAGACGGCACATCCGAACCATGATGCCCGCGTAACGGTCAACAGCAAAGCAAAGCAAAACCCGGTTAACGCGATCAGTAATAAGACTCCGGCCACACTTCGCTTCCTGGGCAGGCTGACAAAGAGCCCAATCGCCAGCGCAATAATAAGCTGTAGAACTTCAGCGTAGCTGACATACTGACTATAGAAACCTGATGCTCGCCAATCGCGGCCCCTCGACCAGGCTTGAAGGCCGAGTTGTTCGAGGGCACTACTCCCTGGCAAAAGCCTGCCCCGAGGTACTTCGACCTTGAATTGTAACTCGTGCCGGTAAACCAAAATGCTGACTGGTTGAATGTCCGCCTTGGACAGCGAATTTACTATCTCCTGCGGCTCGCGCAGCTTGTGGCCGTCCACTGAGAGCAACGTATCTCCATCTTGAATATTGGTTTGATGGAACGGACTATTCTGGGAGATGCCATAAATTTTTACGCCCTGGCCGAAGAACCGCTGCCCCGCCGTAAAGACGACATTTATCGTGCATGCGCCCAGAAGCGTCAGGGCCAGGAGGCGAACGACCCGAAGCGAGTGCACATTTTCAGTGAATAGGTAGACGATGGTGAAAAGGCTGGCAGCCCGCATTTTACCGATCGATACCATGGGTTCGTAGGAGAGGAAGGCTGAAATCCCGCTCAGGATAAAGAAGCCCAGCAGTAAATAGTCAACCGGAGTTTCGCGCAGCCTGGGCCGAGGCCGGAAAGCGAAGCGAACGAGCCATAAGAGCATGCCAATTAGCCAGGCCGACTGGGTTGCGGCAATTGAGTTTGGGGCCGCCGCGGCAAAAATGAAAAGAAAGGCAATTATTGCTGCGTCGAGGATTTTGGCGCCCGTGCTTTTAGCCGGTTGTTCTTCTGGCACCTTCACGTTTCAGAGTATCGCCGCTATTGATTCAAGGTAACAACCGTTTGAGCCTGTCTACCGAAACGAACGAACCGCTAAAACGCCGTCAAGCGGAGACACGGCATACCAGAGTTATCGACCTCTAACTTATACTACGACCAATCGTCGGCGGCAGCCGCACAGTCCAATCGATTCCAAGGGAGAGTCTATGACCAGATTTGTTGCTTGTCTGATCTTCGTTATTACCTTATCTCCGCTGCACGCTACCTTCGCCCAAACGGGGTCGCCATTTGCCGGGGTCAAAACCATTCAGGACAATCCGAAAGTTAGAGCCGCCAACGAATACATCGACCGCAATCAGCAAGCAATTTTGCGCGAGTGGATCCAAATTACTGAGATCAATGCTCCCTCAGGCCATGAGCAGGAGCGGGCGAAATATGTGGAACGACTACTGCGCCAATACAAGCTCCAGGATGTTCGCTACGACACCGCCGGAAATCTCATCGCGGTGCGCAAAGGCACAGGTGGCGGACGCACAGTCGTCCTCGATGCTCACCTGGACACTGTGTTTCAGCCGGGACTGAAGATTAAAGCCACTGTGCGAGACGGAAGAGTGTACGCACCTGGTGTAGGCGACGATACCCGTAACATCGAAGCATTGCTGGCGACGATTCGGGCATTGGACTACGCCCAGATAAAGACCAAAGGTGATTTGGTGTTTGTTTTTACAGTTGAAGAGGAGACGAACTTTCGCGGGGTCAAGCAGTTTGTCAATGATAACAAAGGCAAGATGGATTACTACATTGCTCTTGATGGTGGCTACGAAGGTTTCACTTATGCAGGCATCGGAATCAACTGGTACCGCCACCACTTCATCGGCCCAGGGGGTCACACTCGCTCCCGTACGCCGCCTTATTCTGCGAGCCTGCCTTTGGCGCGCGCAATTTCTCGGATCTTTGAATTGAAGGTACCGAGCACGCCTTCATCAAATTTGAATATTGGCATGTTGGGAGGTGCTGAAGTTGTGAACGCGAAGGCGTCGGACGCCTGGTTCACGGTCGATCTCCGGTCCACCAGCAACGAGGTGATTGCCGACTTGGAGAAGCAGATAAAGGTCATCGTCGAGGACGAAGCCAAGCGTGCGAATATGCAGTCGAAGACGGACGTCATCTCGACGTCTCCAGCCGCGGTAATTCCCGGTCATCGAGATTCAGATTTGGTGAAGATGGCGGAAGCAGTGCATCGGGCGATGGGATTTGAGCCGTCGATCACGAACACCGGTTCAAATAATTCCAGCGTGGCTTTGTTGGCAGGCGTTCCCTCGATCTCGACTGGCGCCGGACCTTGCGAAGGCTCACACAGCCTGGCCGAAAACTGCGAAATCGAACCACTATATAAGGGTATCAAAAAAATGTTGTTGCTGGAGTTGGTGTTGGCCGAACTCTAATAAGAGCAAAAAATGAGCAAAAACAAGTACGATCCACAAAGCTACCCGAAAAGCTTCGTCGAGTTATGTTGTGTCTTCCTGGTGATTCTTCAGTTTCCCTTTTTCTTGCCGATGGCGAACAAGGTCCCGGCTGAGCGGATGTACATGACCCCTTCCGACAACGCCGGTGTGGCCATCAGCAACTCGCCGATCGAGTTTGTTCCGACATGCGCAAACTTCCGTCCGGCTGTGATAACCAGGATTTCCCCATCTTCGTTTGAGATATAGATTTTGCCGTCGGCAGCTACGGGCGAAGCACTGAAACCACTTCCGATGAGGGGCAGCCGCTGTCGGTATATCTCGTCACCGGTCTTTAGGTCGTAAGCGTCGAACAAACCGTTGTTCGCTAGCACGTAAAGAATGCCGTTATAAACCAGCGGCGTGGGCATGTAGGAGCCTCGGCCAGTGCGGCTCCACAAGACAGAGTCGCTATTTGTTTTACCCTCGGGTAAAGTCAGGTCCCCACGAGAGTTTGGTTTTACGACGAAAATCGGTCGTTCGGGCCCGCGTCCGCTGGCAACTACGAAAACACCGTCGGCGAAGATTGGCGTGGGCGCCGTAATCTTTGAACTGCGCCCGAGTCGCCACAGTTCTTTTCCAGTGCGTGGGTCGTAGCCCCGAATGTAGTTTGAAGCGTTGGCTACCAGTTCAGGACCAGTCGCCGTCATTGCTACCGTCGGAGTTCCCCAGGAAGGAAGCTCATCCCGCTCTGTCTTCCACAGGGTCTTTCCGGTCGCGGCATCAAGAGCCAGCAGAAAAGAATCAGTCTGAGTATCACACTGAAGAATCACCATGCCGTTCCAGATGATCGGCGAACTGGCCGATCCCCATTCAACGGTGGGAACGTCGTAGGCGCCAAGATCGAGGCGACCGAGATCAACCTTCCAAAGAAATCGCCCTTTCATGTCGTAAGCATGGACGCCCTGCGAACCGAACCAAGCCACCACCATGCGGCCGTTTGTGGCCGGCGTCGAATTGGCGTAGGTCGCCTTGATGTGGCGCTTTTCGATTGGCTCACCTTCGTGAGCGACTCGTTCCCAGACGATCTTCCCGCTTACTTTGTCGAGCGCATAAATCATCCAACGATGGCGAGAGAGATCCCGGGAAGCATCGCCATCTCCGTACAAACCCGGGCGGAAGCTTGCCTTGGCATCACTACTAACTGCGCTGGTAACAAAGATCTGGTTACCCCAAACTACCGGACTCGAATGCGCCAGCCCTGGGATCGGGGTGCGCCAGAGAATATTGTCGCCGGTCTTTCCGTTCCAGGCGTCAGGTAGATTCTGCCCGTCAGCCGTGCCGGCAGCCTGGGTCCCGCGAAAGGAGGGCCAGCTGCCGTTTGTCGTAACCAGCGACAGCGAAGCGGGACGTGCTCCCCGGGTTAGCACGATGCGACGCCTTGGGACGGCTTTCACCTCACCGGTGGGTAACCAGCTACTTCGGTCCAGAATCATTGTCCTAAGTCTACAGTCGTCGGAAACGAGCGCGAGATTGAG
>DATKIS010000552.1:0-9948 GCA_035543975.1 Pyrinomonadaceae bacterium | reverse complement strand
TCCGGTAGTTGTCCGAGTAGGAGAAGCTGCGATCCACGAAAAGGCGCGAACAAACACGCCCGCTCTTTCGTTTTGTTTCGTGTGTTCTAGTGGATCGCCCCCTTCTTGTGTCGGCTGCAACCCACCATCGGAATTTGTCAGCGCGTGGGGTCGGTATAGAATGCACTCGCGCTCCCGCGTCAGACTTTTCCGAGTTACGCAACCCCATCGGGGAATTTCCCAGTTCGTTGAGAACAATGAGGTAAATCTTCCATGAGCAAAGGTCAGTCGTCTTCGCACGCGGTCAGATGGATTCTGGTTGTGATGATCCTATCCGTTGGATGTTGGTTCTCCGGCGGCCGGTCCGCGATAGCACAAACCGCTTCCCCGGCGGCAGCCCAAGGGCGAGCTGACAACGAATACCAGGTGGGGGCGCTTCTCTGGACGCAGTCATCCGCCGAATATCGCGCGCTGGCCTACCAGACGTTTCTGCTGGCCCGCCTCCGACTCGATCAGGATTTGATTCATCACCGGATCCGGCGCGGTGCCTCGCCGCGCGCCGCCGTGATCGTCGATGTGGATGAAACTGTGATGGACAACAGTCGGTACCAGGCCGAACTGGTCCTGCGTAGGTTGCCTTACGAAACGGCCAGTTGGCGGGCCTGGTGCGAAAGAGCGGAAGCGGGCGCAGTCCCAGGAGCAATCGATTTTCTCAGCTACGCTGCCCGGCGCGGCATGCGGGTGTTCTACATCACCAACCGGCGCCAGCCCGAAAAGGCAGGCACCGTTGCCAATTTGAAAAAACTTGGCTTCCCTGATGTCAGCGAAGAAAGTGTGATGGTCCGCGAAGACGGGATGACTTCGAGCAAGGAGTCGCGGCGTCAAAAGGTGGCGAGACGTTATCGCATCGCGCTCCTCATTGGCGACAATCTGAACGACTTCAATGATAACTTTGCCGGCAAGGCAATACCCGAACGCGCTGCCCAGGTAGATCTTGAGCGAGCACAGTTTGGGACGCGGTTCATCGTGGTTCCAAATCCTATGTACGGCGACTGGGAAAGTGCCGTTTATCAATACAAGTCCCTGATCGGGGAGGAACAAAAGCGCGCTTATCGCCGCGCCGGATTGAAGGGTCTTTAGGATGGATCTCTCCTGGGAGATCGGACGGCACGCCTGGTCATTCAGGCAAATTCAACTAAAACATCCGCCGATTGGCCCGCGCGGAAGTCATCGTAAACCCTATCGCCCCGCTATCGCGGGCTGGGGTCAAACAGCAGCGGGAAGAATTGCCCACCAAGCTTCTCGCCCGCAGGAATCGGTGGCACGCCCGCCAGCAATGCTTCATTCGAAGCTGAATGGACGCCGTCTCGGACAACGTTGATAACTGCCGCCCGGCGGGGCCGGTCAGTAGTATTTTCAAATGATCCGTGGACCATCAGCGGGTGATGAAACGAACACTCGCCCTTCTTCAGTTCAATCGCCCTGGGCTTGAACTCGCGCTTCTGAGCCTCGCTGAGTACCCCCTGAATCGTGTCCATATCGTTCGCGAAGTCTTCCCGTGGCAGCAGATTCCAGCGGTGGCTCCCCGGCACATAATGCAAACATCCATTCTCACGCGTTGAATCGTCGAGACCAATCCAGCAGGATAAGTGGGCCATCGGCTGGGTCCTCGTCCAATAGGAGTAGTCTTGATGCCAGATCACCACCCCGCCATGGTGGGCCGGTTTATAGAAAAGCTGATCATGCCAAAAGCGGACCGGGCCATCCAGAAGCTGTGAAGCGGGAACACAAAACGTTGGGTTCCACAGCAGGTCGTGGAAAGCAGTCGAGATACGCCAGGCGCCCAGAGCATGGAAAAGGATTTTATCGGGATCAGCTGATTCGTTAGAGTTGAACTCATAAAACAAGTGATTACCGGAATGACTTGGATTAACTAGTTCCGCCAACTCCGTACGCAAGGCTTCGATCTGTTCATCATTCAGCAGCCGGATTCCCGAGACGTATCCATTCTCCCGGTAAAACTCCACCTGCTCGACGGTTAGTCGATGCCCGGCCCACTCTTCGAGTGCGCCCGGCTTCCGAAACAGATCACTTATTGGGTTGTGGCGTGTGGACAGATCCTCAGTCATCGTTGGTCCCTGCAGTAGTCTCCGTTGGAGTTTAACTACTGCCGCGGGCCGCTCGTCAAGGCTGACTATTACTCTCTGATGTTATTGAAAGCAGCCTGGAGTGCTAGAACAGCCGATCCACGAAATTACTTACTCAGGCAGACTTAGGCTCCGGAGCATCTTGCTTAAGCAGTCCTCGCAGTTTCATCCGCGCCTTGTGAAGTTGAGACTTAGAAGTCCCCACCGCAACGCCCAGAATCCTGGCGATCTCTTCGTGCTCATGCCCCTCGATGTCGTGCAGGACAAACACTGAGCGGTAACCTGGCGGCAACTGTTTTAGCGCTCGGTCGAGACCGATGCGATCCAGCACCGGCATCTTGTTCGGGTTCTCTGTGCCGCGCACCACCTGCACGGGCGTTTCGCCTTCCTCACTCGTTCGCTCGAGTTTGACGCTCTTTTTCCGGAAGTGCATCAGGACCTGGTTGACCGTCAGACGATGCAGCCAGGTGGTGAAGGCAGACTCCCCGCGGAAGCTTCCTATTTTACGGAAGAGCTGAATAAACGCTTCTTGAGCGAGATCCTCCGCCTCGGCAACATTCTGGGTCATGCGAAGGCATAAAGAATACACACGCCGATTGTGTCGCTCGTATAGTTGTTCGAAAGCCCCGATGTCGCCATTTCCAGCAGCGCTCGCCAGGGCATGATCAGACATTGGAGCTATCTCGCGTAACGCGCTGCCCGCAACGTTATCACTTGACCAAAGAGGAAAGACGTCAGTGTTTGTCATGACCTAACTTAGAGCAAACAGGAGGCCACACAAACACCGGTATTTCCTTAACAAATCTTAAGGTCCTTCCCAGATTCGCCGCCCCAATTGACGAAACAGGGTTTACGAAACCGAAAGGGTGTAGCGCCCGGCAGGGACGCAATCTCGCGGTCGGGTTGGGCAGCCAAAGTGACCGCGTTTTGAGTGAGTGCCGGGGCAAGCGCAAACGATACCCCGGTGACGGGATGAACGACCTTAGCCCGGCCCTTGAAGGAGTGTTCTAAAGAAAGTTTGAGGTGCCTATCGGATTGGCCGCGCGTGGGGTGATTCACACGCAAGCCAATCCGAAGGTGGCCGATAGGCGGCTGATGGGTGCTTTAGCAGAACATCGATGAAGCGCTCTCTACTCGTTGCCTGGCTTTGGGCGTCAAGCCTTCAAGCGTTGCGAGAACTTTCTCGTGGGTCATGCCGCTGCCCAAATACGTCCACCGATTTGCCTGTCGCTGAACCTGACGAAACGCTTCCTGTTCGTCATCAGTCAGCCGGCGCCCGGTAGCCCGGATGAAGCTCGCCATGTCGAACTCGACCTGTTGAGCGAGTCCGCCATCTATGAAAGCTCCGATTTGGAGATACTCTTCAACGTCCTGCATGATCTCGTCCTCGGTCTTGCCCTCCGCCAGCGACTCGACCATCAGAGTGTCCAGCTTGGCGTGCTGCGCCTCTTCGAGCCAGTGGTGCTTCAACAGACTCTTGAATTGCGGATCGAGTTCCCCGTCATCTTTGATGCTGTCGACGTAGTGACGCTGCGACATCCACTCGATATGGAGAATTGTCAGCGCGACGCCCAGCGGACTGTGCGACAGTATTTCGCCGGCAATCGCTTCGGGCGGTCCAATCACCGCGCACTCGCTGCCGAAGCCGTCTTCAAATTCCTGGCGAAAGCGTTTGAAGAGTTGGATATGTTTTGCTTCTTCCCCGGCAAACTGAAGCAACGCTCGCACGCGGTAATCATCTCCCTGAAGCTGAGGGCGCGTATGATCCAGGACAAACGGTAGAATGAATTCTTCTACGAGTCCGAAAATGCAAAGGTAAGTATTGCCGCGGATCTGGTTGAGAATTCTTTGTTCATCGCGCGTTAGAAACGTAAGTGGTTCCACCCGCGCAAACGATTCGGGCATAAACTGCTTCGCAAAGTTGAGTTGCTTGTCGCCGCCGATAATGTCTTCAATGCACCAGTGGACTGCATGAGACGCGGTTAAGGTCGATTGATAAGAATATCCGTGGTTCATTTTTGGAACACCTCCTTATAGGTTCCAATCAAACTGTCTCGCAGAAACTAAATTCGACTTGCAGAGTTGATTGCGAGAGTTAAGTTTTCCCGCTCTGCGCGGATTGTTGGTTCGGCTTCATTTTGTGTCCGAGCCACCAGCTCCCGAACCGTAACGACTTCGGAAGCGTGGGCCCGATGATTGCAAAAACGAATTAGTCCTCCCCGCGGTAGAAGTAGTACTCAGCGGTGTAAGGAATCTCGACTACCTCGCCGATGGCTGAACCGGGAAAGGTAGGGGCCAAGCCGCCCGTGGTGTTCGTCCGCTGGATGTAGGCCACCGAACTGAAAATTCCGGGACCAGAGGTCGAGACGGCCTCGAGCTTCAACCACGGAATGGCGGTCGGATCCGGGGTACATCCGGCCAGGCGTGCGCCAACCACTTGGCTGCCACTGTTGCTTTTCCACGTTGGGCCGCGGAAATGAGTGCCGATTTTCCCGTCGTAGTTAGCGTTGGCGAATAAGTTGGCGATCGGCTCGACAAACACCCAACTAAGGCCGTCCCATCTGTAGACCTGCACGCCCGTAGCGTAGACATGCGAGGACAGCTTGTTTTCCGGCCCCACCTGCACGCGGTCGCAGAGAGGAGATGGCAAGTCTGGCGATTTGCTATTGACGGTCGACGCCGCCTGCATATAAACGGGCGCCAGCCCGGTGACCGTTACTAAGGCGACTAGCGCCATGACGCGCTTGATTTTGGTGATGTGCATAACTGCCTCCTAAGATTTGAATTGGAATTTCCGGTTAATTTGCATCTTCGTAGGCACAGACCGGGAGCGCCCTACGAACGGGAAATCAATCTTTCCGTTGTCACTCTGATATGCGCCGTCCGGAGGAAGACTCCATCACTAGGGCAGAAATCTTTTTTGGGCAGACAGGGGGGACGAACCAGGAAGGCACACGAAACCACACGAGCCAGAAGGTTTGTCTGTGCCATTTCGCCGATGGTTCCCGACCTTACTCTGGTTCGATTTCCGAGAGGCGGTGTTATGATCTGAATCCAATACCGGGGGAACTTGGGGAAAGGTACGCCGGAAGGTCATGGCGAAAAGATGAGAGATAGTGGGACAGCGTCACCGATAACCGCTCTGCTCTTCCTTTCCCCTTTTACCCGTTCCCCTTTTCCTACTGTTAGAACAAGTGCTTCTTCCAGGCTAATGCTGGCTCCGAGACGGTAAGGCGCATGGGGATAACTGCACCGCAAAACGTAACGCAAATGCTGCTTGCATGGGGCGAGGGTGATGAAGCAGCTCGTGATGCTTTAATTCCCGTCGTCTATCAACATTTGCACCGGATCGCCCGCCACCACCTGCGGCGGGAACGCGCCGGGCACACCTTGCAAACTACCGCGCTAATCAATGAAGCTTATCTGAGACTGGTTGAGCAATCAGTTTCCTGGCAGAACCGAAACCATTTCTTCGGTATCGCGGCCCGGTTAATGCGACAGATTCTGGTAGACCACGCGCGCGCCCGCCAGCGACTCAAACGGGGTGAAAACCCACAGCAAATTTCGCTCACAGCCGCCGGAGACACGCCTGAACAGGGTGCTGATCTGCTGGCCCTCAACGAGGCGCTCGAAACTCTGTCTGAGGTTGACCCGCAACGGGCCGAGATTGTAGAGCTGCGCTTCTTTGGCGGATTGACAATCGAAGAGACCGCTCAGGTAATGGGTGTCTCTACCCCGACCGTGGAGCGCGGCTGGCGTGCGGCGCGTGCCTGGTTGCAAACCGAGTTGGGCTTGCACTGAGTCCGAGGACATGACCCCCGAACAGTGGCGCAAAATTTCCGAGCTTTTTGAAGCGGCTCTAGATAGCCCGCCAGACCAGCGTGTGGCTTTCCTCGAGGCTGCCTGCGCAGGCGATCCGGAGGTGCAGCGGCGCGTTGAGGCCATGCTCGTCGCAGATGAGCAAGCAGACTTGCTGATGGACAGGCCGGCTTACAACGCGGTCCACCCGTCTGGGCCATCGATGGTCAGCCAGGATGATTCGCAAACTTTCAGCGGGGAAATGATCGGCGACTACCGCCTGATCAGGGAACTAGGTCGGGGTGGGATGGGTACGGTGTACCTGGCTTATGACACGCGCCTGGGACGACAGGCGGCGCTGAAACTATTGCCATCGCGCCTGAACAGCCCGGAGCGCGTGCGGCGGCTGGAGCGCGAGGCCCGTTCCGCCAGCGCCCTCAATCATCCGCACATCATCACGATCTATGACTTTGGGCAGGACAACGGTCGCGAGTTTATCGCCTCGGAATACGTTGAAGGTCGGACCCTGCGCGATTATGTCGGCAAACCTGAGCTGACGCTCAACAAGATCCTCGACGTAGCAATTCAAGTGGCCAGTGCGCTCGAAAGCGCGCACACCGCGGGCATTATTCATCGCGACATCAAGCCGGAAAATATCATGCTGCGGCCGGACGGCTATGCCAAGGTACTCGACTTTGGCCTGGCGAAACTGACCGAAACAGAGTCCGCGGATGATGATGATCCCAGGAAAACGAATGCCGGGCAGACTTCGATTTTTGAGACCAGAACCGGAATTCTGCTGGGCACGGTCAACTATATGTCGCCCGAACAAGTGCGCGGTCAGGGGTTGGACGGGCGCAGCGATCTATTCAGTCTCGGCGTCGTCCTCTACGAACTGATTACCGGACACCGGCCCTTCCGCGGCGAAACGTGGCACCACACCATGGTGGCGATTACAGATTCCGAGCCGCCGCCGCTCGAGAGGTACGCCATAGGTGGCCCGGCCGCACTGCAAGACATCATCACTCGGGTATTGGCGAAGGACCGTGATCAGCGTTATCAAACCGGGCGCGCACTCCTGTCAGACCTGGAAGCGCTGCAAGGCAAAGTTGCGCCGAATACGCGGGTTGAGCGGAAGGGAGTCGAACTCACCAAGGCGGCCAAAACCAGTGAACATAGGACTCCATTGATGGCCGAGCGGGTTTCGTTTGTTACTGACAGCGCCGCGAAGAACCCAATGGTCGGGGCCCCCGTGTTGGCGCAACTGAAACGGTACCCGCGAACTCTCGTCTTCGTTGCGCTCATCCTGGTTGTCGCGGCGGCCTATCTTTACTTCGGCCGAACCTCCGGCTTTAGACAGCCGGCAATTGCCGAGAGAGATACGATTCTGCTGGCAGACTTCGTCAACACTACGGGCGACTCAGATTTTGACGGCACACTCAAACAAGGCCTGACGGTGCAGCTGGCGCAGTCTCCCTCCATCAACATCTTCCCGGAAGAGCGCGCCCGGGAGACCCTCGGACTCATGGAACGCTCGCACGATGAGGCGATCACTCGGGAAGTTGGACGCGAGATTTGCCAACGTCGCGGGATCAAGGTGCTAATGGTAGGTACGATCGCCAGTTTGGGACGCAATTACGTGATCACTCTGGAAGCGGTTAACAGCCAGAGCGGTGAAACGGTTGCGCACCAGCAAACCGAGGCCGAAGGTAAAGAGCAGGTGCTCAAATCCCTGGGCCGGGCGACCACCGAGATCCGCAAGAAACTGGGCGAGTCACTGGCCTCGATCAGCAAGTTTGACGTGCCTATTGAACAGGCGACCACTGCATCGCTGGTAGCTTTCAAGGATTTTACTCTTGGCGTTGAATTGAGACGGAAGGGCCGATACGCCGATGCAGTGCCGCCGTTCAAGCGGGCCGTCGAACTGGACCCCGAGTTTGCCCTGGCCCATTCCCAACTTGGAACTTCATACCGCGACCTTCGCAATCTCGCGCTCGGCAATCAGTATTTGGAGCGGGCCTATCAACTTCGCGACCGCGTTAGCGAACGGGAGAGGCTGGAAATCTCAGCGACCTACTTCAGGCATATTACCGGCGAACTCGAAAAACGGATTGGCGCGACTTCCCTGCTCACGCAGACTTATCCGCTGGACCCTTACGCCTACCACCTCCATGGAAACTCGTTGATGATTGGCGGTGAGTTTGAGCAGGCTGCCGCAGCCTACCGGAGTGCGCTCAAACTCGATGCGGACTACTCCCTTCCGCGGGCCAACCTGGCGCTGGCGCTAATTGCGCTGAACCGCTTTGATGAGGCTCAGGAAGTGATCCGTCAGGGCATGGAGCGCGGGTTGGACTCCGGTGGTTTTCACAACCGGCTCTACCTGATCGCATTTATCAAGGGTGATAACCAATCAATGGAGCGCCAGGTTGATTGGTTCGCCGGACGACCAGACGAATATCAGATTCGCGAGTTTCGAGCACGTTCGTTTGCGTTTGCCGGGCGACGACAGGAGGCGAACCGGGCCTTTGCTCAGGCGGAAGCTTTGGCCGAGGCGCGAGGACTTACGGCCGAGAGGGCCCGCATCCTGTCCAGCGAAGCCAATCTGAGCGCAACGTTTGGCTTGACGCAGCTGGCGGGGAAACAAGTTGCATTCCTTGCGGAACTGCTGCGAAAGGAAGGAATAAGCTCAGAAGAACTGCAGCCTTCCCTGATCGGCCAATTGGATTCCCAGCCGCTGGCCTGGACGCTGGCACTGTGTGGGGACGTGAATCGAGCGCAGTCTCTGGCTGACGACCTCGCCCGGAAATTCCCACTGGACACGGTAAACAACTCCGTCTGGCAGCCGCTGATCCGCGCCACGCTCGAACTGCAGTGGGGCCAGCGCGGTCCCGTTGCCGTGCCGGATCGGGCCATGCAACTGTTGCCGCCATCGCGGCAGTATGACGCTGCGCTCAGTTTCAGGCCCATCTGGGTGCGCGGTCAGGCGTATCTGCAGGCTAAGCAAGGTGAACTCGCGTCCGCGGAGTTTCGGAGAATTATTGATCACCGAGGCTGGGACGTTCTTTCACCGCTGTGGCCCATGGCGCATCTGGGTCTGGCCCGAGCCGCCGTTTTGCAGGGAGACCTGGTAAAGGCCAGGAGAGCCTACGAAGATTTCTTCGTCTTATGGAAGGACGCTGATGAAGAGTTGCCGGTCCTGGCCGACGCCAGAAGAGAGTATGAGAAATTGAAGTTGTAGGGTCGCTGTTTAGCTGACCATCTTCGGCTCAATTTATTTCTCTGCCAGAGGCTAAGCAGCGGATCCTGAGGTTGTGGCAGGACCCACGTCACTGGCGACGGTCTCCTTGCTCCAGCGGGTCCAGGTCTCGAAGCCAGCTGAAGTGAGGAGGAATCGTTTGGAGCGCGAGCGTTCTATGAACATTATGTCCCTACGCGACGACTAACCTTGTTCGGAAACATTTTTCTTCTTCCGAACTCTGTATAATCCGCGTAATCTGCGGATGCTCTTTCATAACCCCCCAATGAAATCAGCACGTCTCAACAAAGAAAAAAAGAGATGATTCATCACGCAGTGTCAGTCGTGGGCTTCCTGACCTTCGCGGGAATCGCCTGGTTGCTCTCCAGTAATCGGCGAAAGATCGCGTGGCGGACCATAATCTGGGCAGCGGCTCTACAACTTCTGATTGGCCTGATTATTTTCCGCTTACCTGGTTCGCATCGAATCCTGCTCTGGCTTAACGACGCAGTGTTGGTCTTGCTCAACGCGTCAAAGAGTGGTTCGGTATTCCTGTTTGGCCCACTTGCCGCCGGCCCCGGCGAGTCGGGATCCATCGGTTTCATCCTCATCTTTCAAGTTCTGCCAGTGATAATTTTCTTCGCAGCGTTTACTTCCATGCTCTATCACCTCGGAGTGCTGCAGATATTCGTGCGGCTCTTCGCCCGGCTGTTCCACCAAACGATGAAAATCAGTGGTGCAGAATCACTCTCCAGTGCGGCGAACATCTTTGTGGGGATTGAATCGGCG
>DATKIS010000551.1:0-3512 GCA_035543975.1 Pyrinomonadaceae bacterium | reverse complement strand
TTGAGCAAATTGTTGAACTCTACAACCGCGCCGTTGGTGACAGCTTGGCCCGTGAACAGTTCAGGGAACACTACCAGCCGATAAGACTAGGAACTGTTAACGCTGTAGAACGAAGGCAAAATCCAACGATCAGTGCGGAGTTTAGAGAAACTACTGATGGAGACTTCTTTGCCCTCGCATTGGCCAGTACAAGTCAATACCTGATCGTGCCCCGACTGGGTTTGACCATTGAGGCCGTCAGCTACCGAGCAGGAGCTTTAGGCGAGGTTTTCAACAAAACCGAACATTATGATCCGGCACTCTTTTATTCGCGCTATCGTGTGCAGCTGCCTGCATATTTTAAACGCGATGGTGACCACTGGGAATTACAAGCATCCGGGAAACTCGATTTGGGGCTGGGCGATTAAGCTCGCCTTTAATCTTCAAAACACAGGCTGCGCCTCACCGTCGAGCGCAACATCGTTAAGCCTAAACCATGAAGGTCCTCGATTATCTCACTCCTGAGAATCCTATCGCGCGGTGGATTGTCTACACATTAGTGGCCCTATTTCTTTTTTGGTTTATCTCTTTGCTGTGGAGCCTGTGGCGCCATCTGAGTTACCGGAGACAGATCATGGATAATAAGGATACGGCCGGGGTCCTTAAGGGCATCACTACAGACCTTCAAGCCGACAGACCAGGGGCGGTTTCATCACCCTTAATAGGTCCTAAAGCTTTCCAAATATTTCTCATCAAGAAACAACTGCCGAAGCGCGGTCCGATTGCTCGCCACCTTCGCGCCATATTCGAGGCCGGCTGGAACGAGAGCCAGCTCGATGTGCCCGGCCTAATAAAAAACACGAGCGACGAACTCTTTCGAATTAACAGTCTCCATCGCTCGTTGCTATCCATTTTTATTATTCTTGGTCTGTTGGGCACGCTTTTCGGGTTGGCTGACACGTTAGGCTCTCTGGACACATTGCTTCATGGCACCGGTCAACTCAACAACGATTCGTTGGGTCAAAGCTTGCAGCGATTGCTGGGCACTTTGAAGAGCGCATTCGCCCCGAGCATTTGGGGTGTTTCCCTGACGGTGCTGGGAGTTCTGATTTTCGCTTTCTATGTGCGTATCGTCGCTCTCCCGTTAGCGGGATTACTAGAGCGCATGACATTGACGGTGTGGATTCCTCAACTGGTTCCCACCACTTCGCAGAAACTGCTGGAAAAGCTGCAGCTCAGCGAGCACCAGATGCAACGAAGTTTCGAAGCCGCGCAGGAAGTTGCGGAATTCGCTGAAAGCATTAGAGACAAGACGGGGGATTTTGGCCAAATACTTAGCTTAGCCAGTAGAAAGCTAAAGCAGATGGATAAGGTCGCGGGTGAGTTGGAGACTTTCTCGAAAAACTTTGTTGAGGGGGTTCGGACCCTGGCTCCATTTCAACAGGACTTGCGCAGCCTTTACCAACAGATGGCCGACGAGTCCAGAGCGTTTCAGGCGAGCGTCCAAAGCAATATCGCCGGGTCGCAAGAGTTTCAGCAACAAATCCGTGGACAGCTCAACAGCCAGCATGAGCAAATGGCCCAGGTACTGAAGGCTCTTCAGAGTTATGAGGCAGCTTACATAGTTAGCCGCGGCGGCATTGACGAAAAACTGACGAGCGTGCTGACTAAAGCTGAACTCGCTTATCAAAGCCTGAGTCAGCGAAATGACGAGATTGCCGGCGCCTTAGACGACGCTTTGGGCAAACCCCTACGAGAGAATTTGACCCGAGATTTAGGTGGAGTCGAAGCCGCGCTCCAAAAACAGCTCGGAGAGGTTCAGCAAACTCTGGAGGTCAAACTGGGTCACGTAGGCGAGCGGCTGCTGCAATTGGACGCACCGCTGAATACCGCGGCCAAAGGGTTTGCTGAGACGTTTTCGAATTTCGACCAAACCACCCGTGAATGGCTCGAAAGGTTGCAGCGCGAATTCGCCAAGCAAAATGATACGAATGTTCAGCAGTTGCAGCGATTGGAGAGTCTGAGTAGAGAGATTCCCGAACTCTTAAAAACCCTGTCCGACAGTAGTAACAACTTTTCTCAAAGCAGCGGTAGCTTTGCTGCCCGCGGAGAGCAACTCAGTAAGGACGTGAGCGCGCTCTCGCTAAACATCGGCACGTTGGGGAAGAGCGTCGACTCGCTCAGCGAACAAGTAACGCCCAGCCAGCCGGTTCCGAAATCAAACGCTCCAGATCCTGCTTTAGAACTGCTTTCTCAGCAGACCAGGCTTCTCCAGCAACTGGCGAAGAGAATCGAATCTCTGGCCTCATCACAGTCACGTCGTAGAGAGGTTCGCGATCCGGCACCCGATACACGCGAGCCTTCCAGTGTTTTCACTCCTAAGCCTCGCTGGCGCGACACTATTAGAGGTTGGTTCAGGAGGAAAGCGTAATGCAAGACGACGACCTGCTCAGCTTCAACTTCTGGCCTGCGTTCGCTGACATGATGCTCGCATTGGTACTAGTGTTGTGCTTGGCGCTATTTCTGGTCACCGCGACGATTGCAGTAGGAACTGTCAATCTCAAAGAGGTTGAGGTGAACCAGATGAGCATGATCGATTCGATTGCCCTAGATTACAAGGTGAAGCCTAACAAACTGGGTGAGAAGATCTATGGGATTCACTTCAAGGGCCACAAAGATCCTGATATAGAGTTCTATAACGACTTGAATTCTCAGCGCATCACTTTCAGTGACAAGGTTCTGTTTGAGCCGGACCACACGGATATTAAGCGCGAAGGCGAGCAAGTGTTGAAGGCAGTAGGCACAAAGCTACGCCAGCAACTCTCACTTATCAGAGAAATTCAGATTCAAGGCCACGCCGACACCGTTGCGAGCAAAAGGTACAACTCGAACGTCGAGCTGGCCGCGAACCGGGCAATCGCAGTGTTTGGTTTCCTGCAGGACACAGTCGGCATCCAGCCATCCGAGAACCTGATGTCGATAACCTCCTTTGGCGAATACAAGTCGGTGCAGCGCAGCAAGAACGACCAGGACTACAACCTGGCGAAACTGCAAACGGACAACATCAGCGACGAACAGCGCCGCCGCAACCGGCGCATCGAACTGGTCCTCCTTTATCGTAGATAGGTTGAAGTTGCAGCCACTGTCGAGTTCCTTCAGCTCGACAGTGGCTGATTACTCAGATGCGGCTAAATGCGGGAACCTCGGCCCTAAAACCGCCGTTAAGTTCTTCCCACAGGAGTTCTCCTCATGACTAATGCGAATCCCGTCCTCTCCGAGTATGTAAAACTACTCGGCTTGTCTAGTTTGGCCTTGATGATCGTTACTGTTCTGGAAGGACTCCTAGCGAGTGGTCTTTATTACTTTGGCGCTCCAGCAATAGAGGGAATCGCCCACCGCGATATCTCACAATTTTGGACAATTGCGTTGCTATGGGTCCCACTTGTACTTCAAATCCTGGTCCTAGTACTTCTGACGATAAGAGTTTGGAATCACAAGGCTGACCAAACAATACGGCACTATTTCAAATTCTA
>DATKIS010000550.1:0-2651 GCA_035543975.1 Pyrinomonadaceae bacterium | reverse complement strand
GCCTTCGTCTGTTTTCACTAATTCCCATATTTCTTGCCTTACCGGATCCAGACCATGATCGGCGAAACTATCTCCCACTATAGGATTCTCCAGAAACTGGGCGAAGGCGGCATGGGCGTCGTCTATCTTGCCGAAGACATTAACCTGGGACGTCCGGTCGCCATGAAGTTCCTCACCTCCACCGCCCCGGAGTATCGCACCAGGTTCCTGCGTGAAGCCCAGGCCGTATCGCTGCTGCACCACCAGAACATCGCTGCCGTGTTTGATTACGGTGAAACCCCGCAAGGTCAGCCTTACATTGTGATGGAGCGGATCAAAGGCGACCCCTTGAGCGTAAAACTAAGGGCTGGTTCCCTGCCGCTTCCGGAAGCCATCAGGGTCGTGACATCGATTGCTGAGGCGCTGGGAGAAGCCCACTTCCAGGGAGTTGTCCATCGCGACATTAAGCCGTCAAACGTGATCATCAATGACCGTGGTCAGGTGAAGGTAGTCGACTTCGGCCTGGTCAAACAGATTTTTGAAGAAGCCACTGGTGACCAAACCGGGAGCACGCCTATACACCTTGGCGCTCAAACCCGGAGCGACGTAATCGTGGGGACACCGCTCTATCTTTCACCGGAGCAGGCAACTGGAAAACCGGTCGATGGCCGCAGCGACCTGTTTGCTTTGGGGGCAGTCCTTTATGAGTGCATCACCGGCGAGTCGGCTTTCTCCGGAGGGAGTGTTATCGAAATTGGGGCCCAGGTGATTCATGTCACCCCACCCGTGCCTTCAACCATCAACGAGCAAGTCCCGCCAGAACTTGATCGAATTACGATGAAGGCGATGGAGAAGAAAATCGAGGCGCGTTACCAGTCGGCCCAGGAATTCATCGCCGACTTGGGGGCTATACTTCCGACCCTCGATGCTAATGGATTTCAAGCCCGCGTTCGGTCCACGCATCCCCATAGCCGCGATCGAACCCAATCCGTCAGCGCATTGACGACCCTGACGGACACCTTGCGCCAGCCAAGGCTCTCGTGGGGGACGGTAATGATCGGCGTCCTCCTTCTGAGTTTAGCCGTTGCGGCGTTTTTCTGGTGGCGGAAACCGGTGTCTTACAGGCCTTCACCCGTCGCCCTCGATTGGTATAACAAAGGAACCGATGCCTTGCGCAACGGTGAATTTCTGCAGGCCAGCAAAATGCTTCAGGCGGCAATCACAGCTGATCCCCAGTTTCCACTGGCCCACGCCCGCCTGGCCGAAACCTGGTTTGAACTCGACTACGCTGATAAAGCAATTACCGAGACACTCAATGTTGAGCGACTGGTACCCAACCGGTCAGAATTACCCAAAGTTGACGCTCTTTACCTTGATGCCATTAACGCCACTGCCACCAGAGATTTCCCCCGAGCGATCAGGATCTACAGCGAAATCGTGCGGTTGTCGCCAGACGAACCGCACCTTTATGTCGACCTCGGGCGCGCTTACGAGAAGAACGACGAACTGAAGCCGGCGATCGAAAGTTATCAAAAGGCTATCGGGCGCGCTTCACAAAATCCCACGCCTTACTTGCAAGTTGGCATTCTCTATGGGGATCAACTCGAACTGGCGAAAGCCATGGAAAACTTCGATAAAGCCCAATCGCTTTTCGATGTACTGGGTAAGTTTGAAGGGCAAGCCGAAGTCGCATTCCAACGCGCCTATCTTCTCTACAAACAAGACAAGCTTAGTGAAGCGCGGCCCTATCTCGAGCGCGCCCTGGAGTTGGCAAAAACTACCGAGAGTCAGTATCAGCAAGTGAAGACGATCCTGGTGCTCGGAAACGTATATGTGGAAGAGCGAGACTACGCCCATGGTCGCGACCTTATTCAGCAAGCCATTGCGAAAGCGCGAGCGAGCGGGATTGATCGTTACGTCAAGCGCGGTCTGGTGGATTTGGGAAACTCCTTTCTGGGGAGCGGAAACTACGGTGAGGCGGAGAACTACTACCGCCAATCCCTGGAGTTTGCTGAGGCTCAAAAAGATAGTCGGAACGCTGCCCGCGCAGCCCTGTCTCTCAGCGGCGTGCTTTCCCGGCAGAGTAAGGTAGATGAAGCCAGCCACTACCTCGAAACAGCGCTCCCCTTTTATCAGCAGGCGGGTTATCGCAAGGAAGCGATGCAGGCATTTAACCAGTGGTCCCGTTTGAAGTATCAACAAGGCGACTATCCAGCGGCACTCCAGGGTGCTGAGCAACACCTAAAAGTTGCGGAGCAGTTGGGTGCCTCGTTGCAAATATTCTTAGCGCGGGCCGACGCCGGCCTGACGCTGGCCAGCCAGAGCAGATATCCAGAGGCGCTTCAGCATTTTGAAAAAAGCTCTGCGATCGCGAAGACACTCGGGAACGACAAAAACATAGCCTTGAGCCAAACCAACCGGGCCAATGCAGCCTGGGCCCTCGGCCAATACGAGGTAGCTCGAGCATACCTCGAAGAAGCCAGACCCATTGCCGAACGACCCGGCGCCAGTAAGAACATGGCCGCCTGGTTCTACCTGGGAGGAGCCCAAATGGCTTTAAGCCAGCGCAACTGGCCGGAAGCTGAGGCGAAGGCTGAGGAAGCGGCAAAACTCGCGGGTACCGAGCTCAAAAACATCGCCATTCCAGCCATGCACACCCGGGGATTGGCACG
>DATKIS010000549.1:0-7876 GCA_035543975.1 Pyrinomonadaceae bacterium | reverse complement strand
GTGCGCCGTCGGCAAAACGATAGCGTGAGGAAGTTTCAGAGCCACGTGCAACATCGACAGCAATCAGGGGAAAACGTCCTTCAATTCGCTCGCGAATCTCGCGTCCGGATACTACGTCATTCTTCGACCAGTCGTGGCCGGAGTCGAGCGGCATGAATTCGATGAAACGCATCTTGACGTCGTGCTCGCGGGCAAAGGACGCGAAGTCTGCGACCTCGTCTTCATTGTGGCCGCGCACGATGACTGCATTGATCTTGATGGGCTCCAGGCCGGATCGTTTCGCGGCCGCAATGCCCTGGAGTACCCGATCGAGCACGTCAACGCCGGTCATTTGCTTAAAGGTTTCGGGCTTCAGGCTGTCGACGCTGATAGTGATGCGATCCAGTCCCGCGTCTCTGAGACCCTGGGCACGTTCAGGCAGGAAGTAGCCGTTGGTGGTTAAGGCCAGATCGTGCAGTCGGGGTTGCTCGCCCTCTTGTCCGACACACTTTAGTTTGTCGCTGTCTGACGGAGTATCGATGTCTGACGAAGGAGGCTGCTGGCGAGAGTCATCAACAAACTGAAGTGTGTCGGACACTGGAGGCAGCTTTAGTTTCGCGAGTTTTTCAATGATGGTCTGGATGTCGCGGCGCATCATGGGTTCGCCGCCGGTCAAACGGATCTTCTGAATCCCCATCGAAACAAAGATCTGGCAAACGTATTCGATCTCCTCGTAGGAGAGCATTTGCTCCTTCGGGGCAATCGGCGGCTCCCCGTGAGGAAGGCAATAAAAGCAGCGAAAATTGCAGCGGTCGGTTAAAGACACGCGCAGATCGCGAATTTCTCGGCCGTATGAATCTTTGAGAGTTTGGAGCATTGGGTTAATGATACGCGTGGGGAGATTGAGTTCCAAATTCAATCTCCGGAGGCGCGACATCCATCAGCGGGTGCCGCAATATTTTTGGAGGGCTTCCTGAAAAGCGTGGATTCCCGGAGGAACTGAAGTCGAAGAAATCTTCTGGCCGGATAACACTGCGTGGCCCTTCACACCGTAGAGAGGCTTGTTGATGTTGTTGTCTTGATTTAGAGAGAAGTCTTTGAAGAAATCCGGATCAATTTTATTTCCGTTTAGCTTGCCGTTGTAATAGGTGTACGCGACGATCGGAGCCCCCGCCATCTGCGTTAGCTGTTCCTGGGTGATGGCGCCAATCGGACCGAGCGTGCCGCCGTTGTCTCCCTTGAATTTCGACGCGTCCTTTTCAAACCATGAAGCCGCATCCTTGTTCATAAACAGTAGAATCAGGGCGAGCGTCTCTTCCGACGTGCCGCTAAACTTTCGCGGCGCCGAGGTGAATTGGTAAAAGGCTGGTTGTGACCAACCGTTTTCCCGCCTTGCACTGATCACGCCGTAGCCTTGCAGAAATCGCCTGACCAATGCCTCTTGCTTACTTGCTTGAGGAAAGACTGCGACCATGTGAGCTTTGTCGATCAACTCTTTTGGGAAACCGCTATTTGGCTCGGCAATCAGCGTCAATAGGCGAGCGGCGTCTTCCGACCGTTCAATCGCATGTTTGAACTTTTCGGCCGCCGGCTTCTGCACATAAGCCGCAGGTGGCAAGGCGAAGATCGTAATCATTAACCCCGCAATGACTAATAAAGGTCTCTTCATTATCCAGCCGGCGGTTCTGACAATCCTGGCGAATTCGGTTCTCATTGAGGCTGACCGCCCGGGGCAGTCGACTTGGGGATGTCATGAACCTAATATTCTTTGAGAGTTAACTGTTCGGTGTTGTTTGACGGAAGCGATAATACTCTGACAAGAATCACGCTTCAAATGGTGAAAGCCTGGCTTTTTTGCTTATCGGAAGCTGCGACCGCTTCTGAAACGCCCGTAACCCTGATAAGACTAATATGGAACGAGTCAGGCCGTGCGGTCGTATTTGACTAATGCTAAGATACGGGACGCCGTAAGGAATCAACCGCGGTTTTGCAGTTTGGAGGCAATAAATCATGCAGGAAACAACAGAGTCGGGACAGAATTCGGAATCTAGTGCAGACAATCCGGCAGCCAATGTGATGAATGAGCTATGCGACGCGCTGCGTTATCTTGGAGATGCGTCGTATGCAATCCTTCCCAAAGACATCGCGCACAATCTGGGTGATCTGAAGAAGTCGTTTCTCAGTACAATTCGTTCGTTCATTGAGAAAGACATTGAATGGGTGGATGCGCGGGTATCCGGTGGAGACCGGTTACGTGAAGAATGGGAAGCGAAATGTAACCGGGCGAAATCCGAAGGCGCTCCCGAACCAGTCAACTGAAGGTAGAGCAAGCTGTTAGCTTGCTGCGGATCAGTGGCATTCGACCCACAACGCAATCGAACCGATCGAGTTGCGAAGGGTTTACGGCCGTGCGATCCGCTAGATACGATAAAAACCAATGGAAGTCCTATTAGCTCAGGAATACGGGTTTTGTTTTGGCGTCGAGCGCGCCGTGGAAATGGTGGAGGACGCGCTTGACGAAGGCGTGCGTCCGATTCGCTCGCTGGGACCGTTGATTCACAATGCGCAGGAGATGGAGCGCCTGGGTGATCTGGGCGTCTCGACGATTGATGTCCCAGACGAGGCTGATGGCGACACGATCGCCGTCATTCGCGCCCATGGGGTGACGCCTCAGGTGCAGCGAGATCTCGAAAGCCGCGCCGCCAAAGTTATTGACGCGACTTGTCCATTTGTTACGCGGGTCCAACACCTGGCTGAACGCGCGGCAAAGGATGGCCGGGACGTCGTTGTTGCTGGAAACCCCGATCATCCTGAAATGATTGGCGTGGTTGGCTACGCGCCGGACAACACCTACGTGGTGCGCGATGCGAGCGAGGTTGCCTCACTCCCGAAACTGCGCGCCCCGCTGGTTGTTTCCCAAACGACCATTAAGTTGCAGACTTTCCTCGAAGTGGCTGAGGCGGTCCGTGCTAATGCCGACGCCGAGCCGCAGGTAGTGAATACAATCTGTTCGGCGACTCGGGATCGCCAGGATGCCGCCCGGGCACTCGCCGGCCAGGTTGATGTGTTTTATGTGATCGGTGGACGGCACTCCTCAAACAGCGTCAAGCTGCTGGCCGTTTGCCAGGAGCAATGCCGGCACAGTTTTCTGATTGAGACCCCCGCCGAAATCAATCCCGGCGATCTGCAGGACGCGAACCGCGTGGGCGTGACCGCCGGCGCCTCAACCCCGAATTGGCTGATCGATCAGGTAGTTGCGCGGCTACATGAGATTGGTCAGAAATCAGTCGCCTAAGCGCGGACCACCAAATTCCGCGAAGAATCGCAAGCGATATTTTCCAGATTTTCCATATATCATTTCTCAATTCTCATTTGTCACTCGCAGATTCAACTTGGAAGGACAACAGATCGTCGGTTGGAAAACAATCTGTTCCTAAGCGATGGCAAATGAAAAATGCCAAATGATATATGGAAAATCTGCTGCTTTAGTTGGGGTTCTAAGGCCTGGGTACTCAGAGATCGTCCTGATTCATATTGATCTGATCCAGGGCATTCACGATCTGGCGGGCTTCTTCCGAACCGTAGTCCAGGGCTTGCCGGCGGAGAGCGTCGCGGGCAATTTCCGAATCAACCGGATCACTCAACAACCCAATCAAAGCGGAGGTAGGAAACTGGGCAAGCGACTCGTTTGCCAGGGCCCGGACGACCACATCCTGGGATCGGGCCAACTCGCAAATCTCACTGGGTGCGAAACGGGTTAACGCGTCCGCCAGCGCGTCGACGCGGGCATAATCGCGTTGATTGTCGGCCCGGCGGACCAGTTGGGCAAAAACTTCGGCTGAGCGGGTTTTCTCCTGCAGGACCGCAGCGCACGTATCAGCGATGTGACGAAGCTCGGTGCCTTTCTCCTTCGCTAACGATCCATCGGTTTCCGAAGACCGTTCATCCAAAGCAGCCAGCAAACGGCTCAATTCATGATCTGCCCGGGCGTCGTAAGGGGCGGTGGGGACGTTTGGATTGCGAGGCTGAGGCGGCGTGGCGTTGGGAGATTGCAAAGCGCGTTCAACCAGACCACGCGTAGTCGGGCGCAGTTCTGACCAAACGCTTGCCAACCGGCCACCAAAATCTTCCATCAGTAATGACAACGGTAACTCCTAACAAAACTCCTGCTATCAGGTCGCTTTCCCAAAAACTAAAACGGCGTACTATACGCGATGCGGGCCGTAAAAAACAGTAGCCAGTAGGCAGAAAGCAGAAGGCAGTAAGCTGTTCTGGTATAGGGCCTATAAGACACATCGGTCCTATATTTTCTGCCTACTGCTCCTGCCTACTGTTGTTATGGTCTTTGATCTCGGCGATCGTAGGAAACGGTATCTTGACGACCTCGCCGTTAGCGCATTCCATCTTCACGCTGGGAGTAGTGAGTGCCTGGGTGGTTTTCATGCTTCGGACAATGCCGCGCACGCGCAGACCGTCAACCGTTACGATCTCGACATTGTCTTTGCCGTACAGCGGCTGAAGTGCCGCAAGTGCTTTAGTAACTTCCACGATTACCCCTTTTCGAAGTTCGACTTCTTTGGGGGGAGCCGACCTTTGCTGAAACTTTAGAGATATTGCACTGGAAGACCTCGAATGTCTATGTGGCGTAGAATGGAGAAGTTGCTGATTACTGCCGGCGCGTCTCCCTGTGTCACAAACCATGGGAACTGATTAGGGCTTAAGGTCTACTGAACGCCGCCATGAATGCAACCAGAACGCTTTATTTGGCGTATAGACGGTTAGCACGATTTTCCTACGCAGGAACCGGGCAACCCCATAGTAAATAGTCTTGAGGGCGAACGTCTATGAACCCCGAAATTGAACCAATGGTCACCGTCTGTGGGAACTGCCGCTCACCAATGCCGAGAGATCTGCGATTCTGTCGCAACTGCGGCTACCGGCTGGGTGAAGGTTCCGCCGAATATACAGAGACAATTCATTTTAAGGATGTCCCGCCGCGCCCCTTCTCGGGTAGCGGTCAGGCGAGTTCATTTCCACCGTCTGCCGCCCCAGGCGGAGCGATGGCATCGGTCGCCGGCCAACAGGTTAAAAAGCGTCGCCGCATGAGCGGGATGACCTGGATGTTTCTGGGTTTGCTCATTTTCTTTGTCGCGGCTGCCGGATTCACCGCCGTCATCAGGCCAATTCGCCGAAACATCAGCGCTGAATTCGCGAACCCCGCGCCGCCACGTTCCTATGTCGGCGTCGATTCATTCGACACCGTAGACGGCGGTGTGACTTTCGACAACGTCGAGCCTCCAGACTCGCCGGCCGACAAAGCAGGTTTGGTTGGTGGCGATATCGTGACCACTTTCGATGGCCAGACGATCACGTCTGACGATCAAATCATGGACTTACTCGGGACCACTCCGATAGGTAAGACGGTGGACGTGGTTTATGTTCGCGATGGCGAAACGAAGACCACCAAACTCACAACCGTGTCCAAGGAAGAGTTTGACCGGCTGGGAAAAACATTCAGGGGACGTCCGGAAGGCCGTGGGCGATTCGGTTTTGATGATGACGAAGTCGAGCGAGTGCCCATTCCCGGCACCCAAATGTTTGGGGTCCGCTTGGATCGCATCACTACCAATGGGTCAGCTGATATGGCTGGAATAAAGCCAGGCGATATCGTGATTGAGTTCGACAAGATTCCTATTCGCACCCCGGGTGAGCTCAGTTCGCGGGTGACTCGGGCAGTGCCTTATAGCACCATTACAGTAGTCGTAATGCGCGGCACGGAGAGAATAGAGATTCCGGTCAAGATCGGGCGGCAGACATAGCCAGGACAGGAATAGGTCCGGTTATGACTTTGGACCTATTGCTCAGTTACTTTCCCTAGACGTTCCCGCAGCGTGGCTTCCATCTCGCAGCGCATTTCTTCCCGTTGTTCTTCAGTCTCATCTTGTTCAAACGTTTCAAATAGGGCAAACGGGTTCTCGGCCAGGAGTCTTAATTCCCAAGCTTCGCGTCCTTGATGCGAGGGGCGAGAGAACCAGAGCGCGTCTACCGAAGCCTCTTTGACCGTGGCGGCGCCTATGGGAAGGCGGTCATAGTCGGAGCCAGCCCGAAGCGCGTTATTAGTTTCGGGACTCAGCAGAACACGGCGAAGCTGCCAGCCATGTTTCCGGTAGGTCTCGATGGTTTGTTGGATGAGATCAATTAGCGTCATTTTTTACGCGTTAGAGATGGGCCCCGTGGAAAGTATACAGGAGGCAGGAGCAGGAGGCGGGAGCAGGAGGCGGGAGCAGGAGGCGGGAGCAGGAGGCAGGAGCAGGAGGCGGGAGCAGGAGGCGTTGAGAGGCTGGGACGACGCTAGAGACACCACGCTGTTGTAGAAAGAAGTCGTGTTCCTGCTCCTGCCTCCTGCTGCTGCCTCCTGTGCTCCATCCGCAGTTTGACCGCCTCGGGGGCTCGCCACTATGATCGCGAACCTGACAAATATTAGTTTGTCGTTTACGAAGTGAAGGTGGTGGTTTTAACGCCAATCAAGCGACAATCTGCAGTTTGGGGGACGTTGCCGAAGGTCGCTTTGCTAGTGATCTGTATTTCCCTCGGTAGTTACCCGGCGCCATCACAAAGTACGCGAAATCGCCCACAACCTTCTATGTTCAGCCCAATGACGGGAAAGACTTCCGAGGCAATGACCAAGTTAACTACCGCGATTGACACCAAACCCCCGGTCCCTTTTTACGAGATACTGACCAAATCTCTCAAGAAGCGAAAAATTAAGATCGAGAATCTGTGCCCGGCTTCTGACTCTGTTGCCCGCCGCATCCTTGAAGACTACGGAGCAATGTTCATCGCCAGCAAGAAGGTCATGCCGCCACCGGTGTGCATTTTTCGCAGCGAACAGGAAGTTTCCCAGTTTCAGGAGAAAGCCGGTTACACAACGGAGACCATTGGCTTCGATGACGTTGAACTGCAACCGGAGGCGATGAAAGCACTAATGAAGGCGCGTGAGGAAGCGCAAAAAGAAGGTCTCGACATCACGCCCCGCGACGGAGCTGAGGCCGCCCGCCGATCATTTGCCGACAGTCAGGAACTATGGGACACCAGATTTCTCCCGGCGCTCGACTACTGGCTGGGCCAGGGACGACTGACCGAAACCCAGGTCGCGCGCTTAAAAGCCTTGCCGTTACCTAATCAGATCGCCGAAGTGTTGGAGCTCGAGAAGAGCGGCATCTATTTCAGTAAGGACCTCTCGAAGTCGATCCTTTACTCAATCGCCGCCCCCGGGACTTCACAACACATTGCCATGCTGGCTTTCGACGTGACCGAATTCGACAACCCGCGCGTGCGCGAAATCCTGGCAAAGCACGGTTGGTTTCAGACAGTGCTGAGCGATTTGCCACACTTCACCTTCCTCGGTTTGAAAGAGCAGGATCTGCCCAGGAACGGACTGAAGAATGTCGTGGTGGATGGCCAAACATTTTGGATTCCAAATATCGCCGATCAACCGCAAACATGAGCCACGCCCGTTTCGACGAAGTCGCGCGCACGGCGCTAGCCAGCTGCGTAAGCGAGATCGAGAAGACTTCCGACGCCGAACTGGTCCTCATAGTTCGCGCCCGCTCCGGTTCTTACCGGCAGGCCGATTACTTGTTTGGCGCCGCTCTCGCGCTTATTGGTCTCAACTTTCTGCTCTTCTCCCCGGTAAGTTTTCATGCATATTGGGTCGTCATTGACGTCGCCGCACTGTTTGTTTTGGGTGCCTTGCTTTCCTCCCGGAGCAAGACCATCCGGTCCCTGCTGACCACCGCGAAGCATCGCAAAGCGGCCGTTCGCACCGGCGCGGCGGCGATGTTCTATGAAGCAGGTATTGCCAACACCGACGCTGAAATGGGCGTGCTGATCTACC
>DATKIS010000548.1:0-9385 GCA_035543975.1 Pyrinomonadaceae bacterium | reverse complement strand
GAGGTCAACCGGGAAGGGTGGATCCCACTCAGACAGATTTTCCGAGCCGGTTATGCCCGGATATTCGGGCACGAGGTCTTTGTCTGCAGCCAGACCGGCGATCGGCGTGATCGAGACCACCTGAAATGGAGCGGTCCTGGTTTCGAGCCGGCCGCTTTCCTGCCAGAGATAGTATTCGAGCGTAACCACACTGCCTTTGCTCACGCCGAGATCGCGAGCTGCCCATTCGTTGAGAATGATCGGGGGAGGTTGTGATCCAGCCGGCTCGCCCGGCGGTGGTACGACTGGTTTCTCGTTCGGCGCCTGCTGCGCCGCACCATCACGCTTGAGTTCGTCAAAGGTTTTTTCATCCAGAGCGGTGACGAGCGAGTAGGGAATTGAGCGCTCGCCGGCGCCAATGCCGTTGGCCAGGTAGGAAAACACTGACGTGGCGCGCAGCCCTGATTTCTCGGCGGCTTTGCGGGCCGCGGTTGCTAACGTGTCGTTGAGCACTTTGCTCTCGTGCTCAACTGAAATGCTCTGCTGCGCGTCGAGTAGCCGGAGCTTCAGGCCAAAGTCTTCCAGTAAGACACGATCGTTCAATATCTGCCCCACCGACGTTATCTGCATCGCGTGCTGATTACGGTCGTCTTCCTCGCCAGTCGAGTTTGCCAGCAGGATAAGGTTGACCTTGCCGTCCTGATCCAACTGTCGCTGCAGTAGTTCGAGCGGGACGAAGACAGCCCGGACGGCGCCTTGTTGAGGCTGAACCGAAAACTCGAGGGTCGTATCTTCTTGGGGATTCCCGCGCACCGTTAGTCGTAACGTGCTGCTCAAGTCTTCTTTTCGTCCGTGTAGGGATTCAACTGGAATATCCGAAGGCTTTTGCACGTTCACCACCAGGTCGTTGCCGGGAGCAGTTTGCAATTCGCGGGCGATCGCTTCGCTCACCAGCACCTCGCGACCCCGCGGGGCCTGGCCGGTGCCGCCAGCATTACGCTGATGAAAGTTCCAGAACCTGTCGTCGACTCCGTAGACGCGTACACCTGAGGCCCGCAGGCTGGTGGCTTCATTCTTGACCGTGGCATCGGCGGCGATTAGCGGGCACGTGGCGGTAAATCCAGACGAGCGGAAGCGCTCGTCGTTTTGAATGTCGGCCGCGAGCTGATCGCGAAAGAAACTGGAGGAGGTGACTATGGAATCCGTGTTACCAAGGCGCTGCAAAAAGAGATCACGCAGACTGGACCGCACGGAGTCACCAACCAGCAAGGCGCCAGCCAGCACTGCGACCGCCGTGGCGACGCCGAGGACGACCGCCAGGTTGGTGCGCCAGAAGTAACTGAGATTGCGCTTTAGGAGTTGGCCGATTCGCATAAAAACTAATTAAGCCGACTGGAAAATTTGCAAAAGGTGCGATGGCTCTTAGTCAGCCTGAAGGGGCTGCAAGACAGTAGCCGGTGGTCGCCGCGCAGTGAAAACCACCGGATGCCAAAGGAACGAGAAACAGCACCCTGGAGGGGTGCGAGAACAACCGTGGCACCCCGCCGGGGTGCAGAATCAAACACGTCCGTTTCCGGTGGTCTTCGCTACGCTGCGACCACCGGCTACTATCTGACAGCCTTCCAGGCTGTGGAGGCTCTGACGTTCTACAATCAAGGGCGTTAGCACCGGGGTCTGCGTTGCCGCAAGTTCACCCGACCTGATGAAGGCGCTGGTCGATCAGCTCGTAGCGAGTCGGGAATCGGGCCGCCAACTCAGGATTGTGAGTGACGACCACCAAAATCGTTTTCTGTTGCTGATGGAGATCCAGAAGCAGGGAACCGACCACATCAGCCGCCTTGTGATCGAGATTGCCGGTCGGTTCGTCACATAGCAGCAGCTGTGGCTTCATGATGAGCGCGCGGGAAAGCGCCACCCGCTGTTTTTCTCCCCCTGATAGCTCAGCCGGGCGATGGTCCAAACGATCAGCCAAACCTACTTGTTCGAGCAGCGACCGGGCCCGCCCGAAATAGTCGTCGGTCTTTGCGGAAACGAGGGTGGGCGTCAGTACGTTTTCGATCACCGAACACTGTGGCAGCAGGCAATGGTCCTGAAAAATGAAACCGATTTGCTGGTTGCGAAAGGCGGCCAATTCCTTTTCTTTCAACTGAAATGGATTCTGGCCATCGAGGCTGACGCTTCCGCTGGTCGGCGGTTCCAGGGCGCCCATTATATAGAGGAGCGTGCTCTTGCCGCTGCCGGATGGACCCATGATTGAAAGAGCGTCGCCCTGCGACAACGCGAGCGAGACATCGGAAACTATCTTGAGTGGCCCGCTCGGAGTCGGATACTCCTTGGAGACGTTCTCAACTTTAAGCACAAAAACCCTCCGTGAAGTTGGCCGCGGATTAACGCGGAGAAACGCGGATCAGAACAGACCCTAAGCTGTGGGTATCACAACTTGGGGACAAACACTCCGGCCGTCGCTAGAGACCGCGAACGATCCACTAAAGCAGCCGTCGTGTTCGCGACGTTTCGTTTGTTTTAGTGGATCGTGTTTACCTTATCCGCGGGCATTCGCGAAAACCCGCGGCTTTATCATTTCGTCATAAACCTCGAGCGCCCGGTCAGCCATACGGCCCACGCTGTAATGCTCACGCACTTTTTCAAAACCACTCTGCCCAAGCTTCGCGGCCAGCTCTGGCTCGTTGAAGAGCTTCAGAATTCCCTCCGCCAGGCTGGCGGGATTGTCCGGTTCAACCAGCAGCCCGCTTTCGGTCTTTTCGATTATTTCGGTGAAGGCGCCCCGTCTCGGTTGAACGAGCGGGACACCGCTGGCCATCGCTTCGAGTAGAAACATACCTTTCGGTTCATCGTAGGTGGCCGGCACCGACAGCAGGTCGATGGTTTGCAGGAACGCAATCTTCTGATCTCGGTCAAGGGCACCGCGATAGTTAAACTCACCACCTAATCCAGCCTTGTCCATCTCGCGCTCAATCCCTGCCAGATAGCCCCTGAACTCTGGGGCCATGTATCCGGCCACCTCAAGGCGCGCATTGGTTAACCGTCCGTCCTGGCGCATGATTCGATAGGCGTGGGCCAAAATATGTAAGCCCTTTTCCGGGGCGATACGCGCGAAGAACCCAACGGTGAAAGGCCGGTCGGTCTCACGCTTCCTCATCTCATAACCATTAAGGTTAATGCCGAGCGGAACGACGCGAATCTTTTCGCGAGGAATCCCCAGATAGTTTGGCATGAACTCAGCATAGTATTCGCTCACCGCGATAAAGCTATCGACGTGCTCGACGCTGGCTCGAATCAGATTCTTCGATTCGCTGCGATAGGGTTCCTGCAGGCCTTCGAGAAATAAGTCTTCGCCCTGAAGCGTGCAGCAAATGGGCCGGTTCAACGCGTCCTTGATGGGCTTTGCCAGCCCCAGCAGCAGCGTATATGGCAGGCTGATAACGTCGGGGGCTGACTCATACTTAAGCCACTCGGTCAGCTTCACGATCTCTTTGTTTTGAAAGCCGGCTTCGCCCTTCAACATGGAAACCGTAAGTTCGCCCAGCATCTTCGGACTGGTTGAGAGCGAACGGCGCGATGCTAATTGCAATATCGGCGTTGAGTCCCACAACCGGTCAAGCCAGCGAGGCGACTTACGGAAGAGCGGGACATACTGCTCCAGGTAGACGCTGATTCCGCCGAAGAACACTTTGCCGCCGCTGACGTTGGGTTCATCGGTGAGGGTCGGGGTGTAGACAGGCAATAGCGAGACGTCGTGGCCACGGGCGATGAGTTCGGTAGCGAGAGCGTTGTCGCGCAGACAACTCCCGCAATACATCTGGCCGGCCCCGCCCGTGAGATAGAGAATCTTCATTCGCAAATTTCAGAACCGGCGGTTGGGGTTGTTTAGTGGATCGATGTTTTCTTCAGAAGGAAGAGCGAACCACGAAATTACCCGACAAGCCACGAACTCATGCTATCGATCTTAGCGGTAATCTTCACCCGGCAGCAGCCCGCTGAAAAGCACGGCGCGCGTAAAGATGCTCAAAGAGGTTGCCCTCGTGCGGTTGGTCCCAGCTGATCTGGCCGGTGGGTACCGCACCGATATTCAGGCGGTCTACATTCGGGGAGTTGATTAAGCGCTGAATCAGCTTCGGGTCAGAAGTGATAGCCGTAACCACGAGGCTGGGGCCGAGCGCTTCGGGAATCTGGTCCTGAGTTGTTTTCACCACGCTGGCAAACGGAAACATAAACTCTTTATTGGCCAGCGGGTGTGCCGCGTCCTCGCAGAGCACGATCGTCGGCAAGAGATACGAGCATCCGTTGTAGCTGGTCAGGCGCTCGTTTTTTCTGTGGGCCGCCGTCACTTCGCGGGCGCCGGGTTCTGCCAGTGCCTGTTGAATTATTTGGGAGACGCGGGCCGCCACGTTCGGATCCGTGAAAGGGGCCAATTGCGCTTCATCGTCATCCGCCGCCCGAGGTGCGATTTCAGCGAGCCGCGCCGCCAGTGCATCGCTGATTTCCTCAGCGTGGGCCGGCACCCAGACGCCTGATGCATTGATGCAGGAGCGGCCACCATTCGCGGCGATCGAACTCACCATCACGTCCAGGTATTTCTCCCAATCGTCAATGCAATCTTCACCGATAACAATCTTGCTATAGCCGGGCCCGTGGATCTCGATCCGCGGATCGTTGGCCCATGCCCCCACCGAAGATATGTCACCGAAGATGATGCCGCGGCCGCAGCTGCGTAGAATCTCGCCGGCGCCGCCGTGATCGGTTGGATAGAAACTGAAAGCTTCGGGCGGCGCTCCAGCCTGGATGAACGCCTGGATGATCCGGTAAGGCGTCCACGGCTCGGCGCTCCCGGGTTTGAGAACGAGCGGGATCTTCAACGGGACTGCCGGGATCCAAAGCGAATGCACGCCCGGGGAATTACTCGGCAGGACTACGCCCAGAGATTCGGTGCGGGGATAGAAACTCAACGCTTGCCCGTCCAGGTCGCCAAAACCGCGATCCAGAGTTTCCCAATCAATGTTTCTGGTCAGACCGTTTAGGACACTGCCGGCCTCTGCCATCACCCCACGCACCTTATCCAGGTTTCGCCGGGCCAGCACGTGGGGCATCCCCGTGGTTGCCGAGACCTGACGAACATAGTCTTCAGGAGTTTGCATGTCGTCGCCGAGGGGCAGGGAGTGATTGGCAAACTTTTGGGCCGCGCGCGCACAGATTTCGATCAGCTCGGCAGTGGAGAGCGCCGCGAGTTTTTCGCGGGCCTGTTGTTGGTCACGCAGGTCGCGGCGGATCAAACCCGCGTTGGCCTGGCTGATTTCAACGAACAGTTCGCGCGTTTGATGATGCGGCACTCGCGCGACGTCGAGACTTTTGTAGGGTTCACCGTGGCGAAGTATGGGAATGTGGATCATTGTCGATTTCCAATTGCCAATTGCCGATTGGCGATTGGCGATTTAGGTTTATTGAGCGTTGCGCATAGCTTCAGATTCAGGTCTTGAGGGTCAGCTGCCATTAAGACACCAATTGGCAATCGACAATTGGAAATCGGTAATGTCAGTAGACGCCCTCGACGACGGTGCCTCCGAGTTTTGAGAACGGCCGCACATTGCGGACGCCGTCCCAGGGGTAAAGCTCGCAAGGCGGTTCTCGCTCGGCTTCGTCGCGTTCAAGAAAGCGCGGCATGAAAAACTCTTTCGTCAGGGTCGTCAAACGCACCCGACCCGTCTGCCCATAATCGACCACCTGATCCGGATTGTCCGGATTCACGATTTCAATCATCGCCCGCGGCAGCGGCGGGTAATAGATAATGGCGTAGTTGTCTTTCGGGTCACGTGGTTTATGTACGGCCAAACCCATCAGAGTGTTGCCATAAGTTGGCGCAAAGTATGCACCCTCCAGTAATTCCTCGACGGCAAACCGGTGAAACTGGGGCGTCATCTCGGTGCCGCCACAAAAAACTCCGGTGATGCCCAGCTTCTTGAGCGAGACCTTCTCACATAAGGCCTCCAGAAGTTTTGGGGTGGTAAACAGGCAACGGATGCCGTCATGTGCGCGCAAGAGAGTTAGTCCCTGTTCGATAACGTGTTGCTTGTACTGTTCGGCCATCTTGGCCTGGCCCATTTTGATCAGCTTGATGACCCAGCGCGGGTCGAGGTCAACCATGAAGCAGATGCCCTGGCGATACTGGGCCAGATGCTCAACCGCGAGCCGCAAGCGCCTCGGACCCGTCGGGCCGAGTGACAACCAGTCGGAGCCTTTCGGGAAAAACTCCTCAGGCAGGGTTTCACTGAAGGCTTCATAGTCGAGCCGGAAATCTTCGATGTTGATCCGAGATTTCGGAACGCCAGTGCTGCCCCCGGTTTCGAATGTATAGACCGGGCGGTCGGCGAGGCCCTTGGGCACCCAACGGCGCACGGGCCCACCGCGCAGCCACTCGTCCTGAAAGGGCCCTAACTTCGAGATGTCATCGTAGGTTTGGATTTCCTTGCGAGGGTCCCAGCCCAGTCGTTCGGCGTGGTTGAGCCAGAAGGGACAACCGGTCGCGGGATCGAAGTGCCATTGAATAATCTCGCGCACCCAGGCATCCAGAGACTCGCGCGATTGTTGAAGGTGGTTGTTGGTAGGAGCGTTTGCTGTGGACATTTTGTATTTGCTGTCGGTTGACTCAGTTCAAAGTGACGCTTTCTCAAATTTTCCATATCTCATTTTTCATTTCTCATTTGCCGATGACCGCCTAAGTCACGAGATTAGTCCTGACGATGACAAATGAGAAATGGAAGATGATATTGGAAAATCTGCTTCTGCGGCGCATCCATACCCTCATCGCTCGTTCACAGCATGCGCCAGGATTCGATTGCCGGCCGAGACAAACATAATACCAAGCGCTTCATCCGTAATAAATCGGTCGTCCAGCTCACGCAACCTTACCTGGCGGCGTATCTCTCCCGTATTGATATTCACCCCCGCCAGACCGTTGCCTTCGACGCCCTTCAGGTCTGTGTAGAAATACATCCACTGTCCGCGCAAAGCTGCCAGCCGATCGCGATGCCAGAGATATCTCGACAAGCGTTCGAGTTGATGGGCGGGATCAATGCGGTCGAGCAACCGTTCGTCTACATCGACGGTGCGACGTCGAACAAGATCAGCCGGCGAAGGAGGCGAGGGAACCGAGATCGACGGAAGCGACGCGCCACGGCGGGACACATTCCCCAGTGACCTTACCCGCGAGGCAATTCCAAAAGCCCGAAAGCGATTGGCTGCATATGAAGTTGCATACTTGCGCGCTGAGTCTGTCGCCAGGGCCTGCAAATTAGAAACGGACGACCGGGCCAGCAATCCCGACCAACTCAGACTGCTAACCGCCCGGGCTACCTGGATCCCGCGAAAAGCTGTGGTGGCGGCGCCGCCGTAGCGGAAATAAAGCGATGCAGCGCGCGCGGCGATTGCCGTCACCGTCTTGAATATTCCGCGACCCGGCGGTGGGTGACGCGCTCGCCACACCTCCCTCCCGATCGTTGTATCAAACGCCGCAATTTCCGATTGACCGCCAACAACTACATTGCCACTTTCGTTCAACACCCCGAAGGAAGCTCGCTCAACTCCATGCTTGATACGCGTCCGGCGTTTGCCCGTCTTCGCATCGATAACTATTACGTCATCGCGGTCCGCCACCACGATACTGGACGCGTCCGGCAAAACCAGATTGGTAATACCCTTATCGGCGCCCTTGTAGCGCCACAGGACTTTTCCGCTGCGCGTGTCTATCGCACTCACGCCATACGACCCGCGCTCGACAGTTTCGCCATCTTTTAGGCGCGTAAACTGGCCGCCGGTACGCACGTAAAGCACACTTCCGATCAGGATCATCTCGGGGGTGAGACCAAGGTCTTTAGCCTCCCACTCCGTGTCGCCGCTCTGACGCGAGATGGCGCGCACACGTCCGTGCCCCGAGGTGTAGATGAACGCTTCATCAAAGATCGGTTCGGCTTCGGTAAGCGCCAGTCCATCTTCGTTAACCCGATACTTCTCGCGGAGCCGCGACTTCCCGTTGCGGGCGTCGAATGAAGTCAAACCTTCGAAGAAGACATAGAGCCGGCCGTCGACGAAAACCGGTGAACGATAGTTGTCGAGCGTGTAGGCAACTTTCTTGTCGTCCTCGTCCGGCCAGCGCGCCGGCATCATTTCAGTTTCGTTGACTTCGTATTTCCAAATCTCGTCGCCGGAAGAGAGATTCAGTACGTGCAGAAGCGGACGGCGTTTGAAACCTTCTTTTGGCCGCTCCTTCGCATCCTTGACCAGGACGACAGCCAGCAGGTTCGCCGCTGGATCAACCGCCATCTGCATGACGCTCCCCCGCATCTTGTCACTCTTCCAAATCGTGTCGCCGCTCAGAATGTCCACCGCCTCGACTCTCGTGCGGTCGCCTTTTTCGAAAGCCAGCAAGACCAGGTCAGAACCGGGAATAGGAGCCACGTCGGTTTCATCCAATGCAGCATCTTTCCGCCGCCATAAGGTTTCACCCGTGGCGCCGTCAATGGCGTAGATTGATTTCTCGGTGCCAACTATGAGCACGCCCAGGTCGGTCGTTTGGTAGAAACGAGCGTCCTTGTCGAGCTTCGCCGTCCAGGTTTGGGCGTTCACCTCAGTCGTCGGGAAAACGATGAAGGTCGCCAGCAGGGCGATGAGCCGAATGACCGAGAGCACTCTCATGGGGTGAGGATACCAGAAAGTAGCCCGAGTTCTTGAGCCGACCAGCACGAGCCATCCATCAAACTACCCGAAAGTGCACGCAAGAATTTGACGAGGTTGTCAGTTTCCGATGAACCAGCTTCATCAACAAACCCTCCAGTTTGACGAACGGACTATTTACTATTCACCATTTACCATTCACCTCAGCGGGTGCGTGTTGTTTAGTGAAAGTTCCTGGGATCGTTGTTCGTCACTGGATGAGACTGCTACACTTTCCAGCCAAGGTCCCCTTATGCCGTTCTTAGTGACAATTCCAAAGCTTATCCGTTTAGCCGGTGTCGCTTGTTTGTTAATACTTTCAGCTGGCGCTGCTGGCAGCGTAGCGACCGCCCAATCGACCGATATCGCGGCGCCGGCGCCTGTGCGCAGCAATGAGGTACTCGGCACCATTTCCGCTAGAGACATAGGGGACTCCAGACTCACGGATCATTTCTACGCGTTTACTGGAAACCCCGGAGATCTTCTAATCACCGTCGATAGCCGGAACATCAACGGCGACGTCGATGTTTTCACCAGCACCGGACTCCGCCCGTTGCTGAAGCTCACGGTTTATGCGAGTAACTCTTCGCCGACGACCAAGAGCATTTACCTGCGAAAGCAGGAAAGCCTCACCCTGCGAATCGAGGGTCGAACTCCAAACGACGATGAGGGAACTTATCGC
>DATKIS010000547.1:0-2802 GCA_035543975.1 Pyrinomonadaceae bacterium | reverse complement strand
GAATGGGCGCGAAAAACCTATTCCATTGGATTGGAAATCCATGATGGCCAGTCTTTGGCGGAGTTACTTTCCGGGCGTGACGTTTTCTGGATCGCAGAAAAGTATTTGAGTGTGCCTAGTGAAATCTACCCGCGTTCTTCCGTGGATGATGGCGGGGAGTGGTACAGAATCCAACTCGAAGAGTGGAAGCAACGATCCTCTCCTCCGCTTAGTCATGCGGACTTCTCTACTCTCAAAGGAGCCGGTCGGCACGCACTAAATTCGGAAGAATTGAAGCAGGATGTGCCGTTTTGGCTTCATCTCATCGAATCGTTCATCCTTTCACCCTCCGACGAAGGGTTGAAGCGTCGTGCGATTTACGAGACAGCGTACTTATCGCTGAAATCAATGAAATCGCTCAGCGGTCAGGAAGAACGGCTGCGCGAGTATTTTGCGGCGATACCACAGCTAGAGGACCCGGTCGATTTAGAAGATGCCTCCGCCATGATGAATTACTGTGCGGTGGTCGCTTATGAAGGCAGCAGCTCGCTCACGGTTGAGGAAGTTAGTTCGTGGCGTCGAACGCTGATTGGAACGGTCGAAGACAAACTCAAACAACAAACGACTACGAACACTCTCTGTCTACTCTTGGATCTGCGGGGTTACCTGAGCACGTCAATTGATCCGCAGAATGTGATTCGGCCGAAGCTCGGTGAAGCGATCGCGTGGTGGACAAAGTTACTCGACAAGGTGAAATCCGCCCCCCTCTACCCGCTTGAAAGATTGGCTGATCGACTGACGGACTTCATCAGAATCTTTGACGAGCCTGATGCTTACACGGAATTTGCTCAACGTCTTGATACCCTGTTGGCAGAAAGATCTGGTGGATTCGTCGCTGCAGAAAAGTGTTTTGATCGGGCCGTGGTGCTTTATGAGAAAGGAAATCTGCGAGGTGCCATCAACGAGCTGCACCAGTCAAAGGTAAAGTGGTTCGCAGCCGAGACTCTTCAGAGATCGCTCAAGTCCATCCTTTTTATTTCTCACTGTTACTCTGAGCTCGGCCTCCAACTCGCTGCAAAATATTATGCCATGGCCGCTGCCTACATGGCCCTTAGATCTAATGATCCGAATGTGCGGGCTTTGTCTGCAGCTGCACTTGCCACTGCCGCAGAGTGTGACTATCTACAGGGCGCTTGGTGTGGCTTTCTGGAATTGACTGACATTTACCTTCGTGCGCAAGCTGCGTTTCTTAACGACCCGAGGAATATTGAGAAGTATAGGGATCTTCAACGAACTGTACTCCACGTGGTAATTGCGAGGGTCATAACGGAAAGACTTGCCCCAGAGGTTTCAGCCGATTTTGACGAGAAAATCAAGTACTGGGGAATTGAAGAGTGGGTTGAGGATCTGCGCCCCCAGATTCAGTCTGATTGGGATGGCCGGCGCGTCACTGCGATTTGGGATCTTCTAGCCAAGCAACTGAACGGCAAGCCTTTTAGCGATGTAGGAGATGTTCGTGAAGTTTCGTGGTCTGAGTTGGGTATAGGCTGGAGAGTAACCTGGCGCAATGATTATGAGATTACGATCGCCGCAGAGCAGTTCATTGCGATTCTGCAAATTTTCCTAGCTGAGCTCGCCGAAGTCGATTTGTGCCTTCTGAAGACAGACGTGAATATTGAACTGAGTATTTCGACCGACGGTGAATTGGCTATGACCCCTCTTCCTTCAAACGAGGGGAGGAAATGGAGAATTTCTTTGCCTTCTCCACTGGCCGATAGTGACGCCGAGCGTAGCCAGGCCCAGAAAAACGCCTTTAATGTTGCAAGTTCTATCCTTTACGAAGTCTCTCTTATTCCTGAAGAGAACTACTCTCAAGCCCTCGAAAACTGTTTTCGAAATGGACTGCAATCAAAGATCATGGTGGTCCAATCGTATGCGACTGTTTACCAAACCCTAACAACAAAAGATACATTTGACCGTTCGGACAGAAAATCAAGGCAACGACCAGCGCCTTCACATATGGTACCCGTCTCCGAAAATGAAAGCCTCAGCTGGCGAGGTGGTCCAGGCCCCGGCTACAGCCCGGAAAGAGCCCAGAGGATGCTAAAGGCTCGATACTCAGGTTCTCTTCCACCGATTCGACTCACCTTGCGTAAACTGCTTTCGGACAGAGGCTTCAGGGACACGGTTCAAAAGCTTCGCTCCGAGGGTTGGCTCGATTGGCATATATTGAACGCCCTGTCCAATATCATCGTTAACTACCGAGTTTTGCACACAGCTGAGGCTCAAGAAAGCGAAGAGGCTGCAGACAAGATCGGTAATGAGATGATGAATACGGATGAACCAGAAGACGCGATTCCTGTTCCTGTCACCGAGGTTTCGGAGCGAGAGATACGTCAGGCGCTGGCGCTTAGCATGATTCACACTCTTCGACTGTTGCGGCTTGAGTGTCGTCAGATGACACCGGATCTGAAAGCCATCGATCACTTCCTTCGCTTTCGGTACAACTACTGGAGCGACGACGTCGAGCATGACGAACTGTTTCCTGAAATTGCGGTTCCGGCGACAGGGGAGCGGAATCTCTGATTCAAATCAGCCTGTATCAAGTACGATTGTTCGGCGAATGAGGGGTATACAAATGATGGAAATAACTGAAATGGTGAACGCGGTTGTACCCTACCTTATTATGGCCGCTCCTTACCTAAAACAGCTGGGCAGTTCTGCCGGCGAAGAAGCGACAAAGCAGATTGCCAAGACAGCTGCTAATAAGCTGGGAGCTGGCTCATGGCATGTGGCACAAAATGTCTGGCAAAAATTGCGCGG
>DATKIS010000546.1:0-5267 GCA_035543975.1 Pyrinomonadaceae bacterium | reverse complement strand
TCAATGGCATGAAGCCGGTTCTGGACCAGCGGGGCAAACTTCGCCGGATCCGACGCCGTCCGCACCACCAGATTCATCCTGGGCAGATAACCCTGGGCCAGGGGCTGGTACATCGTCATCATCGGAGGTTCCCGCAGGCTTCGATACTTCGTGTCGCGAGCTACGCCGACCACTTCATACGTGTCTTGCCCATCACTAAAACTGCGCCCAACGGGATCAGCTTGCGGCCAAAACTTACGGGCCATTGTCTCGTTAACGATCATTACTTTCGTCGACTTGTCGTTATCGATATGGCGAAAGTCGCGCCCCTGAAGCAACGGCAATCCCGTTGTCTCAAAGAAACGCGGAGCGACGGTAACGATGTCGATGGAAACTTCTTCGTTTACCGCTGGGCTGGTGTCATTGGGGCCCAACTGTATTCGGCTTCCGCCGGCGCTGGCGGGCAGGCTGCTGGCCATTGTTACGGACTCGATGCCGGGAGCGGAGGACAGGTTCTCAATCGCCGACGAATAGAAGTTTGCGCCACGGGCCTTGTCGTATCCCTGCAGGTCCATGTTTAGTGAAAACGCCATGACGTTGCCGCCGGCGAAACCTTTGTCAATTCCCTGAAGCTTCCAAAGGCTGCGCACAAACAGACCGGCGCCGGCGAGTAAGATCAGAGACAAAGCCACCTGAGTTACGACCAGGAAACTTTGCAGCGAAGGACCTCGCCGGAAGAACGGGGTGACCGCGCTTGAATCCTTGAGGGTGGGCACCAGATCTATACGCGATGCTTTGAGCGCGGGGATTACGCCAAACAATAAGACGGTCGCTACCGAGGCCAGGATGGTGAAGAGCAGAACCCGGGAGTTTGGTGAAACATCGAGCGCAAGGGCTTCTTCAGCGTTGGTCAGTAAACCTGAGACGAGCCCCGAGGTCCAGAAGGTAAACAGGAGGCCGAGGGCGCCACCGGCCACGGCCAGCAGCATACTCTCCGTCATGAGCTGGCGGACTATGCGCGCGCGAGTAGCGCCGAGGGCCAGCCGGACTCCAATCTCTTTTTTCCGGGACCTGGCCCGAGCAAGTAACAAACTCGCTAAATTGGCACAGGCAATTGCAAGTATCAGAGCGACTGACAAAAATAGCAGGGTGATGGGCCGCGATAGATCGGCTACGTAGGCGGTGTTTCCGCCCGCTGCCTCGGTCAACAACACCGACTCGTTTCCGCTATCGCCTGGATTTGGCGACAGGCCAGGAAGTAGCGAAGTCATTTGAGACTGGGCCTGTTCCAGGGTGGTCCCCGGCTTCAATCTCCCGGCGAGATTAAGCCAATTCAGGTTCGCACTGCTCAGGAGTTTTGGGTTCTGCTCGAAATCAGCCCCGTGCGGCAGGGTGATCCACACGTCTGTTTGCATTCCCTTCAGCAACCCGGCGAAGCTTTTGGGCGCCACCCCAACTACAGAAAAATTCCGGCCGTTGAGAGTGATCGTCTTATTCAGGACTGATGGGTCGCGATTGAGGAGCCTGGTCCACAGGCCATCGCTGATCACGGCAGCACGCGGAGCGCCGGGCGCCTCATCCGAGGGGGCGAATGCAGATCCAGTCGTTGGGTGCACGCCCAACACGGAAAAGTAGTTTGAGCTAACCATCTCGGCCTGGATTCGCTCGGTGCGATCCCCGGCCCCTAATCCAAAGTTCGTGGTCGAGTAGGCTATTAACCCGGCCAGCGCCTGATTGTGGTCGCGCAGGCCTGCATATAGTGGATACGAGAAATCCTGATGAGGGGGGTTGCCCGGGATCAGGGTAGCAACGTTCACAATCTGCTCCGGCTGTTGTACCGGGAGAGACCTAAGCATCACCGCGTCCATCAGGCTGAACACGGTCGTGTTGGCGCCGATGCCGAGGGCGAGCGAAAACACAGCCACGAAGGTGAATGCCGGAGCCTTGACCAGCATCCGAATGCCATAGCGCAGATCTTTGAAGAGGTTTGCCATCTCATCATCCTCCGAGCCATAAGACCAATGAGTCCTATAGGCCTCCTATTCGTTGCCCACTTACTCGTATCGCAGTGCCACCAGCGGATTGACCTTCGTCGCTCGCCCCGCGGGGATCAGAATTGCCAGCAGCGCGATTACAGTCAGGAAAACAGAGACGCCGCCCAGCGTCACTGGATCAAACGCACTGAGGTCAATTAACACCGCCTTCAACAATTGAGAGATCAATGCCCCAGCAGCAATCCCCACCACCACTCCAATCGCAGTCAGCTTCAATCCTTGAAACAGGAACATCCGGACTACATCCTGGGGATGCGCGCCGAGCGCCACTCGGATTCCAATCTCGTGTGTCCGCTGAGTGACCACGAACGACATCACACCGTAGAGCCCAATCGACGCCAGCAGCAGCGCGAGGATTCCCAGGACACCGGATACCCAGGCAATCGCTCGAAACGGAGCCAGTTGAAAAGCAAGCGTTTCTTCAATGCGCCGCACAGAAACGCGCAACAACGGATCCACCGATGCAGCCGCCCCCCGCACCGTGCCCATTACGGTCGCTGAATCGCCATCCGTGCGCACTAACAAATACTGGGCAGATGGGCCTGATTCGCGCAGGGGTAGATAGAGGAACGTTTCGTCCTGCTCCCAGACCCAGCGACTACGCGTGTCGCGGGCCACGCCAATCACCTCGTATTGCCGGTAGGTGACCACCGTCTTATCGTGACCATCGCTTTGAGACGACGCGGTCATAGCGGCAATACCGAGTTGCTTACCCAGCGGATCTGAGCCCGGCCAAAAGTGACTCGCCGTCGCCTCGCTGATGACGACAACCGCGGCGTTAGCTGTTACCTCTGGTGCTGAAAAAGGCCGCCCGCGTGTAAAACCAATCGACAAGGTTTCGAAGTATTCAGCTGAGACTGAATTGAACCTGGCCTCAAGCGGACGGTCTGGCGCTTGACCAGGCAAGTTAACCAACGTATTTCCCATCCCGCCGGAAAGGGGCTGCTGGTGCGCCTGAGCTACGGACACAACGCCGGGCGTGGCTCGTAGCCGGTCGGCAAGTTCACGTCGCAGCATTGCTTCGCTGTTTTCCTTGTTCGATCCAGTGCGCTTCAACCCCGTCGCCACTGAGAACACATTCTTCGTGTTCATACCGGTATCAATGGCCCTCACGCGTTGAAGATTGCGGACCAGCAAACCCGCGGCAATTAGTAAAGCCATGCAGACAGTGATCTGTGCGACAACCAATCCGCTCCGTAAACGCGACTGGCTAAAGTGTCGACCAAAACTCGAGCCTTCGTCCTTGAGCGCTGTGGTCAAATTAGGTTTGGAGGCTTGCAGCGCTGGAGCGAGACCGGCCCCGACTCCCGCGAGCGCTGCCAGGAGCAAGGTGAAACCGAAGACTCGCCAGTCGGGTGTGAGATTAAGAGAGAACCCGGCTGCCAGGCCTTCAGGCAGCGGTACTGAAGAGAGCACGACGGGATAGAGGACGCTCAGGGTCCAGACTGCTATTAATAGTCCCGCCACGCCTCCGGTCAGCGACAACAGCAGACTCTCGGTCACTAGTTGCCGTACGACCCTGAAGCGGCTGGCGCCCAAAGCCAAACGTACCCCGATCTCGCGCTGCCTACCCGCCGCCCGAGCCAGCAACAGGTTCGCTACATTTGCGCAGGCAATCATGAGCACCAAGGCAAACCCAATCAGGAGGGGTATCACGAGCGGCAATATGTCTTCGTCGAGGGTAACGAAGGTTCCCGCCCGGTCAAGTCTGATCTGAGTCAGGCGCTCCGTGCTGGGATAGGATTGGGCCAGGCGGCTGCTGATGAGTTGCATCTCGGCTTCAGCTTGCTCACGCGTCACACCAGGTTTAAGCCTGCCGAGCAGAGTGAACGCTTCACTGTTGCGATCCGTCAGCCAGACCTTGTGTCCCCAACCTCCCGCCTGGATGAGACGATCGCGCGTAGTCAGTGGAACCCAAAACGACGGTGCATCAGGTGTCGTGCCAATGAACTCGCGCGAGGTCACGCCGATGACGGTGAAAGGCTGACCCTGAAGATTGATGGTGGTGCCAACGATTGATGGATCTGATTCAAATCGACGTTGCCAAAAACCGTAACTCAGGACGACCACCGGATGGTCATCAGGCTGAGTGTCATCCGTGGTCTGAAACGGTCGCCCCAGTGACATCTCTGCACCAAGGGTCCCAAAGTAGTTGCCCGACACGATCTGTCCAAAAAGGTATTCGTAGCCTTCCGCAAACTCAGCCTCGCCCTGTGCCGGCGGGGCTTCGCCGAGCGTTGCCCGCACTTTATTCCAGGCAACGACGTTCGAAAGAGAAGTCTGCTGATCGCGATAATCGAGATAATCCCGGTATGAAAAAAGCCGGCGGCGCTCACCCTGAGCATTGACACCTTCGAAGCTGACCAGACTGTCGGGATCTTTCAGTGGCAGCGGCCTTAACACAAACGCGTCAAAGACACTGAAAAGAGCGGCGTTAAGGCCGATACCGACAGCTAGCGTTATGATTGCAGCGAAAGTGAAGCCTGGCTTCTTCCGCAGTGTTCTCACGCAATAGCGAAGATCTTGAATTAGAGTCTGCAATCAGTTACCTCGATCAGGACTCATCATTTTTTATTCACTTCGTAGCGCCACCAGGGGATCGACTTTCGTCGCGCGACGCGCCGGCGCATAACTCGCCATCAAGGCCGCCGCCAATAACACCCCGGTCGCCATACCGAAGGTCAGCAAGTCCGTCGGCTTAACGTCGAAAAGTAAACTGCCGATGACTCGTGACAGGGCAAACGAAATCCCCAGTCCCACCGCAGCACCGATAACGGCCAACACAAAACCCTGCCATAGGACCAGGCGCACTACGTTTTGGGGAGTCGCGCCCAGGGCCATGCGAATTCCTATCTCCTGAGTTCGTTGAGTAACTGTGTAAGAGATTAGACCGTAGACGCCGGTGACGCTCAGCAACAATCCCAGGCCGCCGAAAACTGCAAACAGGAGAGTGTAGAAGCGTGGCTGAGCAACGGTGGCTGAAATAGCTTCGGCGAGGGGCCGCACCCCAGTAACCGGAACACTCCGATCGCCTTCGCGTATTTGCTCGCGGAAGCTTTGACTGAAAGCTGCGGGATCGGAGGTGGTGCGAACCAGAAAGCTACCCCAATTCCAACTGTTTTGCTGGAAAGGCAGGTACAGCTCAGGGTCCGCTGCCTTGGTCAAACTAATGTGATGCACGTCCGCTACGACTCCGACGATCTCCCATTTCTCCGGATCGCCCTCATTCTGATT
>DATKIS010000545.1:0-4067 GCA_035543975.1 Pyrinomonadaceae bacterium | reverse complement strand
CACGAAACATACAGGAGCATCCGGACACGTCATCGTCGACAAATCCAGAGCGCCGTCCGCTCCGGTCGAGCCACTAGAAAACGTCTGAGCATGCGAGGAAGTCAGCACCACCAGCACAACGCCGATCATGATTAGTGGCTTAATAGTAGCTCTCATCAGTCCTCCAGAATCTCTCCGAATTGAGCGCGAGAACATCTCCTAGTCCAATCCAAACTGTTGTCGGATTCGCTTCGGAATCTTCGTCAACCCAATCTCCGTTCCGTTCTTGCGCAGGAAGACCAGCCTTGAGTCAGCGCCGGGCTTGGCTATGACGCGCACCGTCGCTATCGCGTCTGAGCCTTTCTTGTTTAGGTTCGCTGCGTTGCCGAGCAGAGTGAAGTCTGCGAAGGCGATTAAGTAGGTAGCTCCTGTCCGACTCAATCCAGAGACCGCAATCGTCGTGGCTGAAGTTCCTTCTGTACCCGACAAGGTGCCCGGTGTGAATGTGCCTGACGAAGGGCCGCTAATATTCAGATTCACTTGCGTGCCGACCGGAATATTGTGAGCCTGTACTACAACACTAATTGGATCAGTAACCAGATTCGGCAAAATTAGATCCACGAAGTCAGGCCGACCAGCAGCATATGAGATCGGGAAACCACCTACCGAGGTAATGGTGAGTGAGGGCGTCGAACTCCCCGGAACAACTTGGGCATTGACTGAGGTCGACAAAAGAGGTAATGGGCTGGCTGAGCCAGTGAAGAACAACGCGCCAGCGGGAGCTTCGATACGTATCACGCCTGGGTGCGGCGCTTCTTCGCTTTTGGTATCCCCGAGAGCAGAAAGAGTGCCCGTGACAGTGATTGAGTTTGCGACCAGGCGTATTGCTCCTCCGGCGCCACCGCCGCTGGGGGCACAGTTGTTTCTACTGCCATTCGCAACGATCACGCCCGAAACACCTATAGTCCCGGAGGAGGCGATCACGATAGCACCTCCTCCACTTCCTCCGGTAAAGCTAGATCCGCCTGCCCCACCCGAGCCCCCCACGATGGGAACCAGGGAAAGAGAGCCCACCCATTTCCCGTTTAGTGGGCCTGCGGGCCGTCCACCGCCGGCACCCCCTCCAGGCTGATTGATGGCTCCACCGTAAAAACCACCAGCACCGGGAGCCGGAATGGTTCCGCAAGAGGGAAAAGGAGGGAACAAGGCACTTAGGGAAATTGTCCCCTCAATCGATACGCTCCCGCTGACCAACAGGATCGCTGGCGTATTGCGGAAGTTTGGCTTGAACCTCACGCTGCACGCGCCAGGAATAATTATGCTTGTGTAGTTCAAAATGCCTGATTCCGGGAGTTGGATTTCTCTCTGACAAGGTCCGGTGGTTAGGTCTAATGCGCCATCCGCCCCGGTGGAGCCACTCGAAAAACTCTGTGCCCGGCTTGAGATTGATAGGACGATAAAGACTACCAGCAGAATCCATGTTCTTCGGAGAAAGAAATTTTCACCCATTGCTCTAACTCCAACCGTCATTTATCTTCGCAGCCTCGCCCTTGATCTGGACTGTCACTCATTCAAAGACCCATCTTTTCCAGAAAACGCTGAGACACGTTTTTCCGATCGACTTCAGTACCGTTGGAACGAAGGAATAGAGTGCTGGTCCTCCCGCCGGGGGAGGTCATCACTCGAATCTTTGCTACCTGGTTTGGTCCCCTTGGGTTAAACCTCATCGCACCCATCGGTGGATCGAATATCGCCGTCGCGAGCAGATAGGTAACAGCCCCCCGATTTAAGGCAGAAATGGTGGCAGTAGCCGACGATGATTCGAACGTGCCTGAAAGCGTGCCCGGCGTGGACGTCGCCGTCGGTGATCCGCTGACGAAGCCGACGGTAACCTGCGTGCCGACTGGAATGTTAGTTCCATGGACCACCACGGAGATAGGGTCACTGAGTTGATTGGGCAAGAGCATGTCATACGTATCGAAACGCGAACCCGCATACGATGGAACGGGAAAGCCCGCGATCGAGACGATTGTCAACACGGGTGAGGTGTTCGACTTGACGTTGGGATTTATCGGGAAGAGCCCGGCTGGAGGATTTGCAGTGCCCGCGAAGGTGAGGAATCCCGAAGGTGCTTCAAGGCGGATTACACCTTGTCCGGTACTAGTCGCCGAAAGGGCGTTGGTTACATTTATGCTATTGGCAACGAGCCTGATCGACCCACCGGAACCGGGGCAAGCCTGACCGTTAAACGTTGCGCCTCCGTTCGCAACTATCGCTCCCGATACAGAAATGGAGGTAGACGAAGCTATAACAATCGCTCCGCCACCGGCCCCTCCTTGTTGAAAGTTTCCGCAGGTGTACCCGCCGGAACCTCCGATAAGAGGCATCAGCGACAAAGGTCCTATCCACTTGCCGGGCCAATATGAAATCGTTCCCCCTCCCGGCCCGAATCCATTGAACCCGCCGGGGCCACCACCATAGAACCCGCCAGGACCTGGTTCCTTCCCACCGTCGCTTGCGGAAATATCAAGCACTCCGGATATGTTCACACTACCCTGGGCCAGCAATGTCACTGGAGTGTTATGCTGATTTCGCTTGAAGTTCAGGGTGAATCCTGCGGGAATGCTGACAGTGGTGTAGTTCAAGACCCCCGACTCAGGGAGTTGGATCTGACATATGTTGCTGGGGCAGCTCATGGTGGATAGGTCAAGCGCACCATCAGCTCCGGTTGAGCCACTCGAAAACGACTGTCCCTGGGCCGATAACATCAACGCGAAGACGAATGCGAGAGAAAACGTCAACTTTTTCATTGGCAAAAACCTACTCTGAAGCTAAAGACAGAGGTAATGAGTCATGTGGACCAGGAAAAGGTAGTGATCACATTTCAGAACGTTGAGGCGATCGCATACTAGTGTCAATCGATTGAGAGGAAGCGTAGGTTGGGCGCTCCGTGTAATCGACGACCGAGTTGAAAGCAGAGCGGACTATAAGCTGGTTTCAAGAAACTGTCAAAGTCATAGGCGTTCGAGTGGCGATATTTCTTAATAAGTCCGGACAGATACCTCCTGCCATAAGCTTGAGCCGCCCGCGTGTCGATGCCCGACTGTTTCAACCGGCAATCGTTCTGATCCGCTGACGTAGCTCTTCGATGTGGATACGTCCAATTACAAAACCTGAACTGATCCCGGGATCTGTATAGAGCTGCGTCGAATAGCCCAGCGACGAGGCGGCGCCGTCCAGATATGTTCGCAGCTCCTGAATGTGCACCGTCCTGATTGGCGAGAACGTTGGCACAAGTAGGGTATCGGTCCAGGGCGCCGGAGCGAGTCCAGCCACAGCGCGTAGAGCATCAACCGCCTGCCGAAGTTCGATGATGTGTTGGGCCCTGGCTGGCGTCACCCCAACCACCAGGGTGTCGTCCGTAAATACCGTCGGCAGGTAGGCAAACCCATTGACCTTTGAGACGGTGCTTCCGGACGTCGGGACCAGATCGATGTTGACTGCGCCAACCGAGTGCGCTGGGGTCGTAACTGTGACTTCACTAGTTCCGTTTGTGTAAGTCCAGGTGGCTGAGATCCCGCCGTACATGACAACGGAGAGGTTTGCGAATGAGCCTGAGAGTTTTACCTCTTGACCTCCCGAGGCGCGGCCGGCGAGCGGCGCAACACTGTCGATGGTTATTGGTGGACAATTGCTCGCAGACCAGTTGAGCGCAATGTTTCCTGTGGCACTGTCCCAGCCGTCCACTGCGATTCTGTATGTAGTACCAGTCGTCGCACTAAACGTCACACTGCTGGTGACATCGCCGGGGGGACTCACGTCGTCGTTTTTACCAAGCGATGTGAGCGCGTTGACGCTGGTTCCGGTGTACACGGCCAGTACCGTGTCAAAGCCGCTGCCTGCGGTCGTGATCGTTACGTTGCCCGTGCTTGGCGCTTCCCATTGATACCAAACTGAGTGGCCGCCAGGATCGGCATCCGGCGAATGGCTTGGTTCACCTGCCTCCTTATTTGCCGCCACATTGGTTCCGTTGACTGTGCCGGCACAGCCATTAATTACCTGTGCACTAACAAAGTTGTTGTTGGCGG
>DATKIS010000544.1:0-2506 GCA_035543975.1 Pyrinomonadaceae bacterium | reverse complement strand
GATAGGTAGCAGCAGTGTCGAAGGCTTCATCAACCCGATTGAGCTGAACATACGCATCTATCATCGTGGGTTTGACTAACTGCGCTTCCGTCAGGTCCGGGAACAGCGTCAGGTACTTTTGTCCCAGGGTCACGCGTTGCGTGGCGTCCGTAACACCAAAAAGCTGGCTAGCGGTATATTCCGCGACCTGAGGCCGCGCCTTGCTCGCGGGATATTTTTTGACAAACTCTTCCGCCGCCAGGAATTTGGCATTCACGTCTTTCGCTAATTCAACGGCCTTGGCCGCCTTAAGCTCGGCGTCAGGAACAGTGGGCTTCGCAGTTTTATCCTGCGTTGCGCTCGCGGCCACAATCACGGCCGCATTTAATGCCAGGACCAGCGAACACAGCAGGATCGCATGCGAAACGATTGATCGTATTTTCATATTTCCGCCTTCTGTTGGAATTGTATTTTCGGGGAATTCCGAGCCAAGATAATGCGCCAGGAATGCGCTTGAGGGCAAGTAGGCAATCAATCGTTTTTGCCCGCCATTCTTAACCGCCCAGACACCAGGTTCGCCCAGGCAGATAAAGCCTGGTTTACTTATCACTGACTTGGCGTGTTTGGCGTCTTGGCGGTTGCGCTTTAGTGTTGCGCTTTAGTCTTGTTCGCCTGGCGGCGGGACTCGTCGATATTGGTGCGCCACCGGCCGGCGCCGTCCAATTCCGATCGCATTGCGCGAGATGATCAACGTTGGCGGCAGCTGCCGCCGCTTGAATTCGTTGGCCGGAGATTCCACCCGGTTCAAAATATCGTAGACCATGGCATGGTCATTTCCGGCCGCGATAATTTCTTCCGGCGTCGCCTTCTGCTCGAAGTACATACGCAGAATCGGATCCAGCCTGTCGTAGGGCGGTAGCGATTGATCGTCAAACTGATCCGGAGCTAACTCAGCTGACGGGCGCTTCTCGATGATCGCTTTGGGAATAAGCTCGCGGCTGTGGTTGAGCTGAGTCGCCAGCGAATAGACCTCCGTCTTCAGCAGGTCGCCAATGACCGCCAGTCCTCCATTCGTATCTCCATACAAAGTGCAGTAACCCAGAGCGAGCTCCGACTTATTCCCGGTCGACAGCAGCAAACGCCCTTCGGAGTTTGAAATCGTCATCAGGATATTTCCGCGTAGTCGCGACTGCAGGTTTTCCGTCGCATGCGAGCCACCGCCCGTCTTGGCGGGAGGCAAGTTAAGCTCGTTGACTAACACCCCGAACGCGTTTGTGATGGGGTGTTCGATGACTGGCATTCCCAACCGGCGCCCGAGTTCCACTGAATCCTCAACACTCGAACGTGACGAATACGGCGATGGCATCATCACTGACAATACGTTTTCAGCGCCCAGAGCTTCGCAGGCCAACGCGGCCACCACGGCGGAATCAATCCCGCCAGACAATCCCAACACTGCTTTCTGAAACCGGCATTTCCGGGCGTAGTCGCGAATCCCGAGCACCAGTGCGCGATGCACCGTCTCGATATCGTCGCCGGGCAGACAACGTTGGTCTGCCACGCCGCACTCGAGATCGACCGTGGCAATGAACTCCTCAAAGGGAGGTGCTTGTAAGATTATTTCGCCTTCGCAATCGGCCACAATGCTCGCGCCGTCGAAGATGATTCCGTCGTTCCCGCCCACCAGATTGACGAACACTATCGGAAGTTTTGAAGCGCGGGCGCGGTGCGAAACCATGGCGCAACGCTGGCCCATCTTGCCTTTGTTAAATGGCGAGGCGTTGATCGAGATAAGTATCTCCGCGCCCATGCTGATCAACTCGTCAGCCGGGTCGTGAGCATAGAGCCGCTCCTTCCAGAAGGTCTTGTCGTTCCAGAAGTCTTCGCAAACCGCCACACCCATCTGGGTGCCGTTCACCTTGAATAAGCTGCGCTCGCGCGCCGGCTCGAAGTAGCGCGGGTCGTCAAAGACGTCGTACTCCGGCAGCAGTGTCTTGTCGGCAAACCCCACCAGCTTCTGATCGTGAATTATCGCAGCCGAGTTGTAGAGGTCGCGACCGGTTGGCAGATCGATGGGTCGTATGGTCCCGACAATTGCCGTTAACCCTGCGGTGGCCTCGATGATCTTGTCGAGGGGTTCGAGGGCGCCGCGGACCACGTCGCGATCGAGAAACCAATCCAGGGAGGTATAGCCCTGAACACAAGCCTCGGGAAACACGACCAGATCGGATTTCTCCTGGCGGGCTTGCGCTATCCCGCGAATGATCCGCGCAGTGTTGCCTTCGTAGTCGCCGTTAGTTGTGTTTATTTGACTGACTGTGACGCGCATCTGCTCTTGTCTGTAACCATCAAACCCGGGATTCTCGTGCTTTGAGCTTTGTCCTTTGATCTTAGTCTGTGCTACGCAGGCCGCGCAAATGCATTGGCCATGTCAGAACCACCTGCGTCAGCGGGTGGCCGTTAAGCGGGTGGTGTCAGCGGGTGGTGTCAGCGGGTGGTGTCACGTGCTTGTCAGAACCACCTGCGT
>DATKIS010000543.1:0-2666 GCA_035543975.1 Pyrinomonadaceae bacterium | reverse complement strand
GAGAAAGTCTTCGTTGACAATGATCTTCGCGGCGCTTAAGATTTTTGCGAATTAAGACAGTTCAGGATTGAGATGCGCTAGCCGGGACAAAAACGGCTTCGGGCCGCGAGGGACGAAAAGCGGCGTCAAGCCGCCGCACTCCAAAAATTAAGATGCTGCTGCAAGCTACTTCAACGGTAACCGAATTAACGACTGCGCCACACGTTGGTGGGCCTATCACGGCTTACTGGCCGGTGATGATCTTTTTCGTTGTTGCGGTGGCGTTTCCAATTTTGCCGGTGGTGCTGGGAAGGTTTCTCCGCCCGGCGAAGTATGGGAAAGGAAAGATGCGCCCGTACGAGTGCGGCATCGACCCCACGACTGACGCGCATTCGCGGTTCACAGTTCGTTACTACATCGTCGCGATGCTGTTCCTGATCTTCGATGTCGAGACGATCTTCCTGCTGCCCTGGGCGATAATTTTCATGGGCAACGATTTTTCGTTTACGAAGTTTGCCCTGGTTGAGATGTTCGTCTTTATCGGGATTCTGGTAGTTGGCTACTACTACGCCTGGCGCAAGGGCGCATTAGAGTGGGCTTAAAAGAGGGTAAATGGTAAATGGTGAATAGTAAATGGTCGTTTGATAACCGTTGACTTAGCTATTGAAAATCCCGTTTCTTTTGCCATTTGCCATTTGCCATTTGCCATTTGCCATTTGCCATTTACCATTTACCATTTAGCAATTACCAACTTATGGCTGAACACGACCAGGGATTTGTCCTAACCACCTTCGATTCGCTGATGAATTCCGTGCGGCGGACGGTGGGCGCCAAGGCGCTGGATATTGGCGCGCCGGTGGTTAATTGGGCGCGGAAGTCGGCGCTGTGGCCGATGACTTTTGGACTCGCGTGTTGCGCAATCGAGATGATTGCCACGGGGGCCGGCCGCTTTGATATCGACCGCTTCGGTGCGGGAGTGTTCCGTCCCAGCCCACGCCAGAGCGATTTGATTATCATCGCCGGCACCGTCACCCTGAAAATGGGTCCGGTCGTGCGGCGGGTCTATGAACAGATGCCGGAACCGAAGTGGGCTATAGCGATGGGCGCGTGCGCTTCGACCGGCGGGCCTTTTGATTCCTACTCCACAATGCAGGGCGTTGACCGCTGCATCCCCGTCGATGTCTACATCCCCGGTTGTCCCCCACGGCCGGAAGCGTTGCTGTATGGCTTGATGCGCCTGCAGGACATCATCATGCGCGAGGCGCCGTCCGCGTACATCTTTGAATCAGACGGCACAGTGCGGCGTCATCAGGAGCTTGGAGACGGTGACGAGTTGGAATCCGATAGCGCCCCTAAGCCGGAGCCGATGGCAGCCGGTGTTGCTTGATCGTTTGACCGAATCCCCCTTGCACAGTTGGATGGTCCGACACACTTTAGTTTGTCGTTGTCGTTGACTGTTGACTCGTTGACGCCTCTAGCGGATCGGACGACAAACTAAAGTGTGTCGGACCCGGTCTCTCCTGGAAGCCCCCCGGATTTGAATTAACTAGTTGAATGGCTTAGTCCGCGTTGCACCGGTGGGTGCTGCCCACCCCGCCCGCTTACGCGGGCGGTTCTGACAGGTTCAGGCGGTTCTGACAGCCGCCCGCTTACGCAGGCGGTTCTGACAAGCGATGAGTGGAGGTTCACAAAAATGAAGTCGGGTGTTTTGAAGCGATTTATTTCTCTTACAGTTGTCCTGGTAATGCTCGTGTTGCCGTTGTTGGTTCAGGGCCAGACGAAGCCGAGGCTCAGACGTGGTGTGCGGAGAACCGTGCCGGTTGGGCCCCTGGTGCCTATCGGTACTAACCTGAAGATTCGTCTTGAGGACACTCTGTCCAGCAAAGACTCTCGGGTTGGTGATCGGTTTACGGCGACCGTCATGGATCCGGTCCGCTTTAACGAAGCGACTATCACGGGGCACATCAGTTCGATTCAGAAGTCTGGCAAGATTAAGGGTCGAACAAGTATGAACCTGGCGTTTGATTCGATTCAGCTGAGCGACAGTCGCAGAGGCGTGTTGCATGGCTATGTTACCCGCGTCTATGGCAGCGACTCGGGTAGGGCGGATAACGAAGGCGGTGTCGAGTCGAGCAGCCGGACGAACCAGACAATGAAACGTGGGGCCATCGGAGCCGGGGCCGGCGCAGTGCTGGGTGCGATTCTTGGGGGCGGCAAAGGCGCGGCGATTGGTTTGCTGGTCGGCGGCGCTGGTGGCGCGGGCTCACTGGCGGTGAAGGGAAGCAAAGAGCTGAAGCTCGAGTCTGGGACCGAGATGGTTGTGCGTGTTACCCGTTAACGGCTGACGGACTGACAGTCAGACAGGCACTTCAATAGCAAAAACTGGCGCAAGGAAGCAGTGGCTGCGGACTGCTTCCTTGCGCCTTGTCGTTTCCAGTGCCCCAAAGGTGTCTCAAGGTGGATAGGGTTGGATCAGCGGTGGCAGGCCTGCCTTCCAAATCCTCAGACTTTACGTTGCGAAAAGTCGGGGAAGCCGACGAATGAGAGTAGCCCACCGATTCATCGGTGGGATCAGGTAGATCTAAAGAACGGGAGTCCGTGAAACGGACGGCTGAACCGCAAACCCTCGGCTCGCCAAGAATTTTCAGTCGTCCGTTTCACGGACTCCGACCTCGCTAGCACCGACT
>DATKIS010000542.1:0-11276 GCA_035543975.1 Pyrinomonadaceae bacterium | reverse complement strand
GTTCTTGAAAGAGCCGCATGGCCTCAGCCTTCGTAATCTCGTCGCGCCGATAAGCAAGATTGCGGCTGGCAATCTGCCGCATTCGCTTCTCGATCACCGGCAGGTCTGCTTCCGTCAGGACGGTTGGCGCAATCACGTCATAGAAGAATCCATAGCGTGGGTCTTCGAGCAGGGCGGGACCGATGCCCAACTTGGTTCCGGGGAAGAGATCAAGCACAGCTGCGGCCAGCAGGTGCGCCGTTGAGTGACGCAGCACATCGAGGCCCTCGAGCGTTTCCGGCAATACCGGTTCAATCTTAACCGGCCCGCCATTCTGTTCGTCGCCGAGCGTGAACGCCAGATCCACTTCACGACCATTCACGCGGGCGGCTAAAGCCTGCTTGGCCGTATCACGGTCAAGCTTCTTGAGGGCCTCGCCCACGGTGATGGGGCCAGGCATTAGCGCAGCCGCACCGTCGTTTAGTTGTACGTTGATATCACTCATTCGTTATCTTGATGTCTTGCTATCCGTTCGGTTCTAACGCGACCGGCTCCGGCGACGTGGCGCGGAGCGATCTCATTCACACCGCGGCTTTAGTCCGGTGCTCAAGAGTCTTTAATCCCCTGTCCCAACCGTTTCCAACGGTTTCTCCTGGTTGCCGCCCAGCAAAACCCTTGAAACGGTATCTATTTCAACCCGTCGGTTTCGATCACCGGGCTAAAAGCCGCGATGTGAATGAGACGGTTCTGCGTCACGAAAACGATCCGGCAGAACGACGGCAAGCCGCACGGCGCAGCCTGGGGGCCAGCGCTCCTGCTCCTGCCTATTCACGATTTGCGATTCACTATTACTTCTACAACAGATCGGATTCGATAGGAGCGCCTTCGTCGAATGCCCGCCTTAAGTGGCAAGCATTAAAAACTACAGAATCGTGTAGATGTTCGATTCATGACGAAGGTCTTCGGGAGCATCCCATCAAAAATAGAAAACTTGCTAACCTGCTAACGAGCCTAGAATGTAAACAAAGCGGCCATATATGTCAATTCGCTGGCACTTTCGTGGCTGCCCGGGACTCTTCGTGAATTTTAGTGTCATTTCGTGGATGGTTTCTCTGAACTACCAAAGATCTTTCCACGCACAAACACTAACAAGCACGAACACAGCGTTTTGGGTTGTTGCTATCTATCGCCACCGGCTTTCGTCTCCGCACCATCGAAAGCATCTTGGGGAGAACTGAGGGTTGTACAGCAACTGCCGAGCGAATGTTTGCAAACGAGAGCAAGCCCGCCTTCCTGACCGGGATAACTCTCCGGGCGTCGTTCCCTTTCGTCCTGAGAGCCCATTCATCAGAACTTAGGGTTTACCGGGAACGCCGCAAGGTCAGGAAGGCGGGCTGGCACCGCTCATCGCTGTTATTCAACGGGCTGGGCTAACTCATCGCACAGCCAAGCCATTTGCCAGGCCAAAGTTCGTGCTCCGCGCTGGGCCGTAGTAAAAGCCGCCCTGCAGCTCCCAGCTGCGAATGTTGAACTGGCGGCGGGCACCGCAACCAAGACAAACCTTATAGGTCTGGCCGTCGCTTGAAAATGGCCGGCTCATTTCCGAGTGCCAGCAGCCAAACAACCGATTTAGCCCGCCGCCGATTTTGCCAACCAAGCCCCCCGCATGTTTTGGCAAACTGTTTTGGCCTACCATCGAACTGTTACTCAGAATCAAGTGTCCCGCTTTCATAACCTTCTCCTGCCGCCTATGCCCTAATAATGTCCTTCATAATGTTAACGCGCAAAGGCAGGTCAAAAACTATCAATGACGGCCCGACATTTGTCGGTCGACTTTCGTTTAACCCAATGCTTCGTTTAGGCGGGTCACTTGATTGAAGATTTCAAACGGGCAGCTCCGGTCTTTGTCGATGGCGCACACGCTCACCTTGAACGATGGGGAAGCGGTTGATCTTTTATTACTCGTAATCTACGATGAATTGCGAGAACTTTTGCGGCTGTTAAGCGGGTCGAATCGCTGAAAATAACGCGCTTGGGCGTTATGTTTGGATTTGAAGTAAGCGAATCGATCCACAAAACGACAGGAGGGAACACTGAACTTTCTTCGTTAAATTTCGTGTAACTTCGTGATTCGTTTCCGCTATCTGACGAATGAACGCATGGCCTAGGACAAAACAAGGCTAAGGCCGCAAACCTGGGAACAAGGCGGGTAGTCTGGCTGGACTTATCCTTACCGATTCAAGACTAAAAAATTAACCTGGCAATGACCCCCGAACGCTGGCGACAACTAGAAGCAGTCTTCCAGGCTGTGCTTGATCTCGTCCCTGAAGAACGAGGTCAGTACCTGTCTGCCGTCTGCGGGGACGACGTCTCGTTGCGCCGCGATATTGAAGCCTTACTCAAACAACATGAAAGCGCCGGGGATATGCTCGAGGCGCCGCTGTACGGGGAAACCGAGCTCAACGTCATTAGCTCCTTCATGCATGACGATGTCGATCCAATGATTGGCCGGCGTCTGGGCGCCTATCGAATCGAGCGTGAAGTCGGGCGTGGCGGCATGGGCGCGGTTTACGAAGCCATCCGCGTCGACCAGGAATTCAACAAGCGGGTAGCCATCAAACTGGTCAAGCGTGGCATGGATACCGACTTTATCCTGCGCCGGTTTCGCAAGGAGCGACAGATCCTGGCAGCCCTGGATCATCCTCACATTGGGCTGCTGCTGGACGGTGGTACTACCGACGATGGCTTGCCCTATTTCGTGATGGAGTTCATCGAAGGGCAACCTCTCTATAACTACTGTGACGCCCATCAGCTGAGCATCGCCGAGCGGCTCAAGCTTTTCCGCTCCATTTGCGACGCGATTCACTATGCCCACCAGAAACAGGTAGTCCATCGAGATATCAAACCATCGAATGTACTGGTTACCTCAGAAGGCGTCCCCAAGCTGCTGGATTTTGGCATTGCCAAGCTCCTGAACCCGGATCTGGCCGGAGACATCACCCACGATCCAACGGCCACCGCGATGCGCCTAATGACGCCGGAGTATGCTTCGCCGGAACAGGTGCAGGGAGCGCCAACCACACCGACCACCGATGTCTATTCGCTGGGGGTGTTGCTCTATGAACTGTTGACGGGTCACCGGCCCTATCGTTTGCGCAATCGGGCCCCCCACGAAATCGCCCGGGTGATTTGTGAAGAACCACCTGCGCCGTTAAGTATTATCATCACCCGTCCCGACGATCTGCTTCCCGTTCTTTATAATGGAGACGAAGCGACCACCCTGACGCACCTCTACACAGCGCGGAAGGCCACGCTCGAAACGCTGCGGCGCGAATTTGCCGGCGACCTCGACGACATCGTGATGCGAGCGCTCCGCAAAGAACCCGAGTGGCGTTACCAAACTGCTGAGCAGCTGCGCGACGACATCACTAGATACCTCGAAGGACGGCCAGTCTCTGATCTGCCGGACGCCCCGTACGTGTCTTCACAAATCCGGTCGGAACCAAGTGCAGCCGGAGATTCGCTGGCCGTGCTGCCTTTAAAAGTGTTGGATATGCATCCGGGCGCCGACTCGGCTCCAGACTATCTGGGAATGGGTTTGGCGGATGCCTTGATTACGCGCCTCAGCGGCATTCGACGATTTGCAGTCAGACCGACCAGCAGTGTTTTGCGTTATGGCGCCGACACCGATCCGATCGTAGCCGGGCGTGAACTCGGCGCGGCTTTTGTGCTCGACGGCAGGCTCAGGCGCGCCGGAGACCGCATTCGAGTTACCGTTCAATTACTTAACGTCAGCGATGGAACAGCCGTCTGGGCAGGACAATTTGACGAACGCTTTACCGACGTCCTCAGCCTTGAGGACGCAATCTCCGCCAACGTGGCGGAGGCTTTAGTTCCTCACCTGACTGGCGATGAGCGCATCCGACTGGCTAAGCGTGGCACGGAAGACCCTCAGGCTTACGAAGCATATCTCCGCGGCCGCTTCTATTGGAACACCTTCACCGAAGATGGTTTCGCCCGCGCGATTGTTTGTTATCACCAGGCGATCGCGCTGGATCCTAACTATGCTGTCGCGTACGCCGGGGTCGCCGCCTATCACAACTGGCTGGCGTCTTTCACCGTGATGCCATTTGCCGAATGCGCCGCAGCCGCCTATGAGGCTGCCTCGACGGCTGTGGCGATCGATCCGTTCCTGGCCGAGGGCCATGCTGCATTAGGTCAGGCGATCCTGACCCGTGACTTTGCCTGGGCACCCGCCGAACGCCAGCTCCTTCACGCGATCGAACTCAATCCGAACTATTCCGTCGCGCGGGTTTTGTACGCCCTGCAACTGGCGATGGAAGGCCGCTTCACCGAGTCGTTGCACGAGGCAAAACTCGCTCGGGATCTGGACCCTCTCGCTGTGATCTCGCGATTCACTCTCGTCTGGTGCTCCTATCACGCGCGCCGCACCGACGAGGCTTACCAGCTGGCCCGGAAGACGTTGGACGCCGAACCACAGAACCTAACGATGCTTCACGGCTCCAGTTTCCTGTTGAGCCGGATGGGCCGTCATGATGAGGCGATCGAGGCGGCGACCAAGTGCGTTCAACTGATGGGCAAAAGCAGTCTGACTCTGGGGCGACTGGGCTCAGCTAACGCACATGCCGGTAACGTCTCTGCGGCCGAAGCCGTCCTCGAGGAGATGGGTGAGCTTCGCGCGCGGCGGCACGTCTCGTCTTATCATCTGGCCCTGGTTCATTGCGGGCTGGGTCGCGTTGAAAAAGCGCTTGATTTGTTGGAACACGCCTTTGAAACCCGGGATGCCAAGGTGCTTTGGATTGGAGTTGACCCTGAACTCGATCCACTGCACGGACACCCAAGGTTTAATGATCTGCTCCGCAAACTCAATCATCGTCTGGCCGCGCTGCCGACTCTGCCCGCTCCTTCGCGCGCGGGTCAGGAGTCGATCGCCGTTCTGCCGTTCAAGATACTTTCGACGATTGACAACACCGGCGACGAATACCTCGGCGTTGGACTCGCCGATGCCCTGATCACCCGGCTTAGTAATGTCCAGCGGCTGATTGTGCGGCCCACGAGCAGCGTCATGCAGTATCGCAGCGCCGGCGTAGATCCGCTGATTGCCGGCCGCGACCTCGGCGTCGATTACATAATTGACGGTAGTCTGCGCCGGGCGGGTAACCGCCTCCGGGTGACAGCGCAACTGGTGAGCGTCAGCGAAGGGGTCACACGCTGGTCGGAACAGTTTGATGAAGACTCCACCGACGTACTTCAAATCGAGGACTCAATCTCCGAACAGGTAGCGAGCGCCCTGCTGCCGCAATTGACTCGCGACGAGCGGCAACAACTATCGAAACGCGGCACCGACAGCGCCGAAGCCTTCGAGTCGTATCTGCGCGGCCGTTACTACTGGAACAGTTATACCGAATCCGGGTTTGCCAAGGCGCTCGACTGCTATAACCATGCAATCGAGCTTGATCCCGGATACGCTCTGGCCTACACCGGGGTGGCGGATTACTACAATTGGCTCGGTGTCTTTGGCATTAAGCCCTTCTCGGAATGCTCCGCCGCAGCCAAGGCTGCCGCGCAAAAAGCCGTCGAACTTGATCCAACCTCGGCGGAAGCGCTGAGCGCCCTGGGGTTTGCCGTCGTCTGCCACGACTTTGACTGGGCCGTTGCTGAAGCTCACCACCGGCGCGCCATCGAAATCAATCCAAACTACGCCACCGCCCATCACTGGTACGGTTTCCACCTGCAAATGGCCGGCAGGTTTGACCAGGGGATCGGGGAGCTGTTGCGCGCGCGGGAACTCGATCCCCTTTCGCCGAGTATCGTGCAGGGCCTGGGCTGGTGCTACTACCAGGCGCGGCGGTTCCAGGAGTCGAAGACCACTTACCAGAACATGCTTGAGGCTGTGCCTGATTTTGCCTATGGTCTAATCACCTATTCCTGGACCTTGCGACAAGCCGGCCTGGCTGACGAAGGCGTGAAGATTGCCGAGAAAGCCTTCGATCTTTCCAGCGGCGGTCAATTCTTCTTAACGGCTTTGGGCGCCGCCTACGCTGCGGCCGGACGACATTCCGACGCCCGTGCCGCGCTCGATCGCTTGCAGGAAATGTCGGAGCGGTCCTACGTATCGCCTTATCTGCGCGCTCTGATTCATGTGAATCTGGGAGAGCGGGATGTCGCTCTGGACCTACTGCAGCAGGCCTACGACATCAACGACGGCTGGCTGGTTTGGCTGGGCGTGGAACCGCAGCTTGATCCGCTCCGCGGTGAATCCGCGTTTGAAGAGCTGTTGGTGAAGACCAGAAATCCGGCCGCTGGGCGAGTGGTTGCACCAGTGCCGGCCAGGAAGCGGAAGGCTAAACGGAGTTTCGTCGAGGAGCGCGCGTCAGTCACCTCCCCGGTGATTACTCCGGCGCCGGACACCCAAGCCGGCGAGAACGAAGAGGCCCGTCAGCTTTACACGGCGGGGCGCTACTATTCGACGCGGCGTTCGGCGGAAGGTTTGCGGCAGGCGATCGAACGACTGGAGCGGGCCGTCCACCTCGATCCTGACTTCGCCATCGCCCACTCTGAGTTGGCCGACTGCTATTCACTGCTCAACTGGTATGTCGAACCTCCACCGCCAGCGGCCTGGCAGCGCGCCAAGCAGTCAGCGATGAGGGCAGTCGAGGCTGATCCCGATTTGGCTGAAGCCCACGCTTCCCTCGGATTTGTCAGACTGCACTACGACCGCGATTGGGACGACGCCGAGCGCGAACTACGCAAAGCAATTGAACTGAAGCCCGTCGCCCAGGTGGCGCATCGTTGGTACGCGTTTAGTCTGTCTGCCATGGGCCGGCACGAAGAAGCCTTTAACGAAATGGAACGGGCGCGCGAGATTTCGCCACAGTCACCGGTGCTGGCGACCGCGGTGGCTAACGTACTCTTTTTTGCGGGCCGTTATGACGACGCAATCAAGCAGTGTCGGAAAGCTCTCGATCTGGACTTCGGTGGAGTGGCGGCCCACACAGTGTTGCGTTGGTCTTATGAAAAGAAAGGCATGCACACTGAAGCGCTGGCAGCATTCGATCAGGAGCGGGTCTTCGCCGGGGAAACTCCGACGACGCGCGCGAAGAGGGCCCAGGTGCTGGCGTCAGTTGGAAGGACAGACGAATCCAGGGTGATCCTCACTGAAATCCTCGAGCGGCGGTCGGAGCAATGGGTCTCCGCTTACGAAATCGCCATTATCTATTGCCTGATAGGTGACCCCGACAGCTCATTCCGCTGGCTGGGGCAGGCTGAACGCGAACATGCGGTGGGATTTACTTTCGTGCGCGTCGATCCGCGGCTGGAGGGTTTGCGCACAGATCCCCGGTTCCGCGAACTGGTGCGCGGAACCGACCGAACGATTCCGTAACGTGTTGGCCGCGGTAGCAGTCGTCCGCAAAAGCAGATTGTCCTTCTTGTATTTCTTCGGAGAAGGTGATTCCCCTAAGCTGCCCAATCTCTTTGCCGCACACGGCGATCACCCTCTCTGTATTCTGCTGACTGAGATCCTCACTAGCGCCATCATTTGGCAGCAGCCATTGCTTGTCTTGTCCTTGAATCAAATGTCCCAGCTCATGCAGCAAAATCGTCACCCGAGCTTCCCGTGTGTTCGGAAGGAATGTGCCGATGGACTTAGAACTTTTGCCACGATAGAAGGGACCTTCGAGGTTTAACTCGGCCTTATCAAAGAGTCTGTACAGAAGCTGATATTGAACGCTTGTCCAGGTGCCGGTCTGGCCTGTCATTCTCGCGGCAACGGCGCCGTCGAAATAAGCCGACTTGAGTTGCCGCTTCAGTTGGTTCAGAACCTGGATCGCTGGGGGGCCTCCATAAAAGGCGCTGCATGGATTGTCTTCTTTTAGAAGGGTGAAGGCATCGAGATAAGCCTTATCCAGCGGCGTTAGTTGATTAACATTCGGCAAGAGTAACTGGTCAAGCGGCCCGGGTCGAAACCTGGAACTGTCTCCTATACCTAGCGACGGTGATTTAGTTATGCCGCTGCCCGCTATGTCTGACTGCTGTGACCGCGCATCCGCGGTAGTTAAGAACCCTGCCACCGCTACGACTCCCGCAAGTTTCAAGCACCATCCGATTGACAAGTTTTCAGCCTCCGTTGCGCCTGCCGCAAATCCATATTCACCACAAGCATGAGTTCGTATTTTGACCTCCACTTATAGAAACGGAATTGGGAGTGGAAAACTGGCACGCCGGCAGGGCTTTCTTTATTGCAGCTACGCCGGGTTACGGAGATCAGTCAGAGGTGATATAGTTCCGACATCAAGCAGGATTCTCAACCGTCCAAACCTCTGTACGTGCCTCCGATGTCAGGCGCTCATTCAGTTACTAACCTATTGGAGCAGTGGGCTCATGGTGACCGTGAGGCGCTCGAAAACTTGATGCCTCTCATTTATGAGGAATTGCGAAAGATGGCCAGGCGCTACCTGGGCCGGCAAAACCACGGTCACACGTTACAAACCACCGCTCTCATCCATGAGGCGTATCTGCGCATGGTCAAGCAGAAAGAGAAACGCTATGAGAACCGTGCCCATTTTTTTGGCGTCGCAGCCCAGGCAATGCGTCATATCATGGTTGACTATGCGCGGGGCCGACAGGCGATCAAGCGAGGCGGCGCAGCCCGTCAAATCTCACTGGAAGAGGCGGCACTGGTGACTGATGAACGCGCCATCGAACTAATTGCTTTCGACGATGCGCTGAAAGAGTTAGAGGGGCTTTCAAAACGACAAAGTCGGGTGGTGGAGTTACGCTACTTCGGCGGCTTGAGTGTGGAAGAGACCGCTACAGTCCTGGAAGTTTCGCCTGACACTGTAATGCGCGATTGGAGCATGGCCAAGACCTGGTTACATCGCGCCCTCAATCCCGCAAAATAAGTATGACGCCGCAACAGTACGGACGGTTAACGGAGTTGTTTAATGCAGCCATTGAGCTTGCGCCTGATCAACGCGCAGCTTTTCTGGACGGGGTTTGCCACAGTGACGTGAACTTGAGACGCGAACTGGAATCGCTGCTGCGTGCCCGTGAGGAGGGGCCCCTCACGGAGAAACCGCCGGATGACATCGCGGCCGGGTTGTGTTTCGCGCTCCGGGATCACAGCGATCCTGCAGGTCCACTTCCTCCCAAGGCCCGTGTCGGTCGCTATGAAATTCGCTCCCTGATCGGCAAAGGTGGGATGGGCGACGTTTATCTAGCCGAGGACATTACCCTGCGCCGTCTGATAGCCCTGAAACTCCTGCCCGCCTCCGCCGCTGCAAATCAAGATCGCCTTCGGCGCTTTGTCCAGGAAGCCAAAGCCGCTGGCGCACTCAGTCATCCGCACATCGCACAGATTTTCGAGGTCGGTGAGCACAATGGCACACACTTCATCGCCATGGAGCTGATCGAAGGGGTTACGCTACGCGCGAAGATCCATCAGGAACATGCCGACCTGCGCAAGCTGCTCAAGTATTTGCAACAGGTGGCGGACGGCCTGGCCAAAGCGCACACCGCCGGTATCGTGCATCGTGATCTGAAGCCAGACAACATCATGATCACCTTCGATGACTACGCAAAGATTCTCGATTTTGGTTTAGCGAAACTTATTGAGCCGCAGAGACTCCTGGGCGTGGAAAGCGATGCTCCGAGCGATGCCGGCACGGCGATCGTGGCGCAGCAATCATTAACTGGCATGGTAATGGGGACCGCGGGCTATATGTCGCCAGAGCAGGCCGAGGGAAGAGTGAAGGAGATTGATCAGCGCTCCGATATCTTCTCATTCGGCTGCATACTTTTTGAGTCGGTAACCGGGCAAAGGGCTTTCGCAGCTGAGTCAGTCATCAAATCGTTGCACAAGATTATCTATGAGCCGGCGCCAGCAATCAAAGACTGCAATCCCGCGGCGCCACCTGAATTACAAAGGGTTATCCGCCGCTGTCTCGCCAAGGATCCGGACCAACGTTATCAGTCGATCAAAGACGTGGCCCTGGACTTAAAGGAAGTGAGACAAGGAATGGCCGGGTCAGCCTACGTGGATACCGCAATTCCACTATCGGGCAGCCTGAAACCGTCCGGTCAGCAAACCGCTGAACAATTGACCAGGTCGACATCGAGTGCCGAGTATATTGCTACCGAGATCAAACGCCACCAGAAAAGTGTCGCCATTATCTTCACCGTCCTCGTAGCGGGGTTCAGCTACGGGCTGTACAAATATGCAGGTCAAAAGCAGCCCGCACCTACGGCACCGGCGATCAAGATGACAAGGCTGACCTCCAGCGGCAAGGTCTCTACCGGCGTGATTTCACCAGATGGCAAACACGTCGTCTATGTGGTCGAAGATGTCGGACAGGAAAGTATCTGGCTCAAACAGGTCGCCACCTCAAGCAATGTGCAGATTGCTCCTCCCTCAAAGGCTACTTACGCAAACTTAAGCTTCACTCACGATGGCAACTACATCTACTTCAACAAGAGAGAAAACTCGGATGATTCCATCTATCGAATGTCTGCATTTGGAGGCCTGGCACGGAAGATTGTACCGAATCTTACGGCACGCGTGGCGCTATCTTTTGACGATAAGCACATCGCCTTTATTCGCGGCGGGTTTTTTGAGGGCGAGAACTCGTTGATAGTGGCAAACAGTGATGGCAGCGGTGAACGGGTCCTCGCCACACACAAGGCCCCGCTTAACTTCTATTTTGATGGAGTCGCGTGGGCGCCCGACGGGAAGTCGATTACGTGCGTATCCGGACCTTATGCCAGGAGGATTATTGAAGTCCCCCTGGATGGCGGCGAGGAGAGACCAGTTCAGACTCCGAAGTGGTTTTCCATCATAAATATTGAATGGTTCGCGGATGGCAGTGGCTTGAATGTAGCCGCCAAGGAGCCGTCGCAGTCATCAAGTTTGCAACTATGGCATCTCGCCTATCCCAGCGGCGAGGCGCGCAGGATAACCAACAATCTTGACAACTATGCGCATTTGAGCCTCACGGCGGACGCTAGTTCACTGGTGGTAATAAAGCGGGAAACAACTGCAAACATTTGGCTCGCGCCTAACGGCGATTCGACACGCGCCAGACAACTCACCACCGGAACCAGTCGGAAAGACGGAAACCCGGCACTTAGTTGGACGCCTGACGGCAGGATCGTATTCGACTCCACGGCGAGCGGCAGCGTCCATACCTGGATCATGAATTCTGATGGCAGCGGTCAGAGACAACTCAACGATGGACCTTACGAGGATCAAGGAGCGCATGTTTCTCCGGACGGCCACT
>DATKIS010000541.1:0-6910 GCA_035543975.1 Pyrinomonadaceae bacterium | reverse complement strand
GCGATTGTCAGTGTTCTTATCAGCGTAGTAGGCGAGATGTTCGGTTAGTAGTTTTGACGACTCGGCGAAGCTCCTGGCTTCGTGGGCCATCCAGGCCAGGTCAAACTGCGCCTGGGCCACTTCGGTTGAGCCCTGAAAGGAGTTCACCGCCGTACGCAGAAAATACGAAGCATCCGCGGAGTTGTTAGCGTCCTCCGCAATCTGGCCCACGCTCACCAGGGCTCGCGGCGTAAACGGACTGGTGGGAAAACTGCGCCGTAATTCCTCCACGCTACTGCGAGCCTGCTCCCACTGTCGCGCCCGGGCATAGGCCTGAGCTACGTAATAAAGCGCCTCGGCGCGGGTCTCGGCGGAAGTCGGTATCGCATTCAACGCGTTTACGGCATCAACGGTCTTTCTCGCGTTTGCAGCGGCAATAACCCGACGAAGTTGAGCTGGAGTAGTGGCCGTGGCGGAAAACCTGGCAAACGCTTCGCTGTAAGCCTGTGAAGCATCCGAGAACCTTTTCGCTTCGTAGAGCTTGTCGGCCCGAGTTATTGCTTCTTCCGAAGTTGCGGGAGAAAGCGTCGAGCCCAGTCTGGGGATTGCGGCGGCTGCCTCGGGGCTTTCGGCTGAGGCCGGTGCGTAAAAATAAATCCGGCGATAGGCGGCAAGTGCCCGCGTGGAATCGGAACTCTGCTCGTATGCCTTGCCCGATAACACTAGGGCGGCAGCGTCGTCGGCTTTAGTGAGTTCCTGCAGTGAGAGCGGGACAGCAGAAACGTTACCGCTCCGCATAATGATATTGGCAGCACGAAGCCGGGCTTCCCGCGCCCTTAGAGAGGCAGGATAAACTTCCGCCAACCTTTCATACGCCGCTCGAGCTTCCGCCGCTCGGCTGGCTTGCTCCAATGAACTCGCCTTCAGGAAAAGCGCGTAGTCACTCAGCAGGCTGTGGCTTGTGATGACGTTGGCATCCAGCAGGGTGGCAGCGCCGGCGTAGTCCTTCGCGTTAATTCTGATCCGAGCGCGGACCAGCCTTGCTAACGCGGCCGCTTTCGAGCGAGGAAACTCTGTTTCAATGCGCGCTACAACTTCTTCCGGCGGCAACGCAGAGGTATGCGTCATTGCGCGCAAGTTTTCAAGCGCTTTCGCCTCAGCGTTGGTCTGCTGACGCGTCAGACAGCTGGCCGTAAAAAAGGCCGGCAGAGATGCAGCCATCAGCACTCCCAGGCCGACAAGAATCAGCGCGGTGCGGTATCTACGTAATACTGAAAACAAAACTTTTAACTCCTGCTTCGGTACGCCAAAGGGGTTGACCAAGGGCCCGGCCGCAATCGCTCGGGTAGTCCTCTTTGATGTGCAAACACGCCAGGGGGTTGAAAACAAATTTTCCATATCTCATTTGACACTTTCTCATCTGTCATCGGGGGAATTACCTGGGTTTTTCGATGAAAAATGAAAAAGGTTAAATGAGAAATGGAAAATCTTTCCCCATGGTTTCGGTAAATCCGCCGGCTCCCGGTCCCTAAGCCAAAACCGTTGCTCCCGGATATGCACTTCCCATTTTGGCCGCGTCGCCTTCTGCGAGCGTATTCACCAACTCCTGGTGAAAATAATCGTATCTGCTCGCTACTTCCGGTTTGACCCGCTTGTCATACATTTCCCGCGAACGGTCAATATAGTCACGCAAGCGCGGATAAAGGTCATTCTCGTGGCGGCCCTCTCTAACTTTCTGCTCGTTGTAAAGCTTGATTTCGGAAACCAGCAACCGAGCAAACCGCCGCGCGTCGTTGTGAAGACGCCGCTCGTCCTCGCTCTCAACCTCGACCGGAAGTTCGACTTCGATTCCATACCTGCGCCGTGGTGCCACTGGCGGCGTTACTTCGTCTAACTCTGCCGGCGAAGGAGCAGCCAATCCCGGCTCTTCCACATACGTGAAGGTAGGTTCAACTGGCGCTGGTTCATTTGCGGCCTCGATTGGTTCCGGTTCAGCTCTGAACTCAGACTGCTCCGGCTCGACGTCGAACTGCTCTGCAGAAACTTCAACCTGCTCAGCCGCAACTTCTGCTGGTTCGGGTTCTGGAGAAACCTCGGTTGTTTCAGGCTCGGGAACAACTTCCACCGGCTCCGGCGCAGGCTCTTGAAACTCGTGGACTTCAGCAGCGGGTGCACTCTCTTCTACCACCGGGGTTAACTCGTCATACTCTGCGACGGGGGTATAGCTGTACGGCTCAGGCTGGCTTGCCTCTTCAGCCGGCGCCGATTCCGCAGGCTGCTCCGTCTCGGAAGGCTCTCTGCTGGGTGCCGTTCGAGCAGCGAGCAAATCCACTGCCATCCCGGCCACTCGTACCAGGGTTTCCAACGCTTCCAGATTGATTGCTTCCGAATCGAGATTGGACGAGTCAGCATACAAAACTGCTACGGTTCGTCGACGCACAACTAACGGAACGCAGACCAGCCGGGTTGGCGGATCATCGCCAAAGCGATTGAGAATTACGTGGTTCTCAGCATGGGAACCCGGGCCACCACTCCAGGTTTCACGCGAGGTTATTGCACTTCCCACCGCCGTATCAGCGGCGACTGGAAACGCGAGTTGATGAATTGCATTGTCGCCAACTGTGCCCTGGAAGCCTCGCGCGCGCCAACCAATACTCTGGTCGCCCTTCACCACGAAGAAAGCAACCCGAGGCGCAAACGACGAGGCGCGGTTAACCAGAATCTTCAGGATGTCCGCTTGCGATTCTTGACTCTCTATTTCAGCGATGGCCGCTTTGACGATGGCCATGTCGCTTGACGCTTTCGCGCGCGACGACTCTGAAGCAGCCAGATCGATGCCTTCCTCGTGGGCCGCGCGCAGGTGTTCCAGAATGGATGCGGCCAGTCCGCCGTCAAGCTGGACGTCGCCCTGACGGTCCATCAAGCGCGAAAGCGACTCGTTCAGCTGGCTCTGTAGCGCGGCGATCTCTTGCCTGATTCCGCCTATGCGCCCCTCGATATAGCTTTCAATCTCCTTGCGTAAGCTATCTTCCAGTTGTCCACTGACCACAGTTTATTCCTCCGTTGAAGTATCTTTGAACGCACGTTCCTGGTGAGGATCAATCGGGTAGAACGTTCAATGTTGAGACCCGGTAGGGGGCAATTACGTCTCTTTAGCGATTATGGACGTGCGGTAATCAGCGAGTCAAGAAGGGTTTCTGAAAGAGCTTGCAGGATAACACTTAGTGCTGGCCTGGTCTCTTGTCGGAGGATGATTGACAGGGTTTTGGCCCTAAGATATAAGTCCATCCCAAAGGGACAATCCACTAGCTATCAATGCCCGCAACTATCTTAATCGCCGATGATCATGACGACAATCGCGAGCTATTGCAGCTTTTGCTTGTCGGCGCCGGCTACGACGTCCGCGAGGCCAGAGACGGCAGCGAATGTTTGGCGATTGCCAGGGACGAAAGGCCGGATCTGATTGTCATCGATTTGTCCATGCCGGTCCTGGACGGTTGGGGCGTATTTCGGGAACTAAAGGCCGATCAAAGCACACGAACCATCCCCTGCATGGCCGTCACCGCCCACGCTGACCTCACCCGGAACCAAGCCATGGAAACGGGTTTCAGCGCCTACGTTTCGAAACCCTTCAGCATCGAGGGGCTATTGAAAACTGTAGCCGATGTGCTGGCGAACCAGCGAGCTGGATAGCTATCGAGCAGCAGGCCTTCCACTTAAGAAGTGTAGAAAATAGCGGGGAACGCCCCCGCTATTTTGTTCGCCAGCCTATTGTCGTGCGCGGATACTACTTCTGCGAGATCATCACCCGCTGAATCGTAGGCGGCAGCTCGTGCATTTCACTGGAAGCAAAACCCGCATTAGCCGCCATCCGTTCGAGTTCAGGAAATGTATACGCGTCGCCACTCGGTGTGCTGCCAAGCATCATGACGCTGAAGGCGGCAGCATCTGGAGGCGAAATGCGATCTTCATTCGGGACAAACTCCAGGGTGACCGCGCGCCCCCCGTCAGCCAGCGAGGCGTGGACCTTTCGCAGCAGCGTCTCACATGTGGGCGGATCAAAGTGATGTAGAAAATTGGTCAACAAGACCAGATCGTGCCGCTGCCATAATCAACGTCGAAGGCACTGCCTGCAATCGTTGAGTGTCGGTCGGCAACTCCGGCCTGGTTTGCATTCTCGGTGGCGACTTCCAACACCTTGGCCCAATCCACCGCGACCACCTCGGCCTGGTGGTTGTGAGTCGCGAAGGCAATCCCGAAGAGGCCATGACCCGCGGCGATGTCCAGCACCTTTAGCTTCTGGTTCCCGGCCGAATCGACGAGCTTAGCAAGCAACTGCGCCGGCATCGCCATCATGGGTGCCATGGCGCGGGCAAACTGTACCCAGATCGGATTGTCGGGCGACACGGTCCCGCCGTCTTCGTCAAGACTGCCGCCCTTACGAACAACCTCCGCGAAGTTTTTAAAGTTCCCGGTCAGTTTGTCCGTGAGCATGAACCCCGTCGCTCCGCCGAGATATGCCGGCGAACGCCGGTCCAGAAAAACCGCGGAGTCCTGGGTAAGAACGTAGCTGGTTCCATCCTTGGTCAGAAAACCCATGATGCAGAGAAAATCGCAGAGTATCCGAATCCCGCGTTCCGAAGTCTCGCAATGCTCTGCCAGCTGAGCGACACTGGTATTCCCCTCGCCGATAGCGGTGAACACTCCCAATTCAAGTGCTGCTTTCAGGGCTTCGGTCCGCTGATAAGCATTAATGGTTTGAAAGAAAAGCTGTGGTGATGGTTGTGGTGCTGGTGAACTCGACATTATGAGTGCTCCTTTGAATTTTGATGAAACCTCTGCGACCCATTGATCCGATATTGCCTGCTACGCCGGCAAACCGCTGCGCGCAATCTTTTCCATTACATTACAGAAACGATCCAGTTCCCAGAGCGTCGTGTAGACGTTGGGCGTGATTCGAATACCCTGGAACTCTTCATGAATAATTGGCGTCGTAAAGATGCGATGCTTATCAAATAAGTAACTGCCGATCTTGCTCGGATTGATTCCTTCGATTTGTACGTTGGCGATCGCGCATGACTGCGCCGGATCAAACGACGTATTGAACCGTACGTTGGGCACGTCCTTGAGCCGATTCATCCAGTAACGTGAAAGATACCTGAGCCTCGCCTCTTTTCGTTTGCCGCCAATACCATTGTGAAACAGCAACGCTTCGCCAATCGCCAGTTTGGGTGCAGCGGAATGCGTGCCAATCTCTTCAAACTTGCGGATATCATTCGACTGCTTCGACTCAGCCGCCATCAAGGGCCAGACCTTCTCGATCTTGTCGCGTTTGACGTAAAGCATCCCGGTACCCTTTGGGGCATAGAGCCACTTGTGCAGACTGGTCCCGAAGTAATCACACCCAAGGTCTTTTTGCTGAAATTGAAACTGAGCAAATGAATGGGCACCGTCCACGATGGTTTCGATCCCTTTGGCGCGCGCCATCTCACACACCGACTTCACCGGCGTGATCTGTCCGGTTAGGTTGACCTGATGCATGATCAGAATCAAACGGGTGCGGCTGGTGATTCCCTGTTCAAAAGCGGCGGTAATCTCGTTGAGGTTCTTCGGCGGGATCGGAATCTTGACTAACTTAAGCACCAGGCCTTCGCGTTTTTCGCGCTGCCGCAGGGTGGTCAGCATCCGCGGGTAGTCCTGGGTGGTCGTGAGAATTTCATCGCCGGACTTGAAGTCCATACCCATCAGCAACACTTCCAACGACTCTGAAGCGTTACGCGTGATGGCTATCTCCTCGCGGTCGCACCCAAAAACCTCTGCCAGACCGGTGCGAATCGTTTCCGACTGCGGCTCGAGCAATTGCCACATGGTGTAGGCAGTGGCATCTTCCTGTTGCCAGATGTAACGCACCAGGGCTTCCGTAACGATGCGTGGACTGGGCGACACGCCGCCGTTGTTGAGGTTGATAATCCCACGCGTTACCGAAAAGGCATTTTGGATAACTGACCAGTAGTCTTCATCCATCGCCGCTTGCTGCGGCGTAAGATGCGCCACGCTTTTCGTTGCCGCTTGCATCTCTTTCAGTAGCGACGCTACCGTGGCGGAAGAGAGTGTGGCGAGCCCCAGGCCCTTGCCCGCGAGGGAAAGAAAGTTGCGGCGGTCGACTCCTGTTGAAATACTCATCGGTGGTTTTACCTCAGCAAAGAATTCGCCGCGGATGGACGCAGAAAGAAGCGGATAAGAACAATTACTGTCAAGGTGTTCTTTGACTTGATCCGCAAGTATCCGCGTTAATCCGCGGCAGCCTAATCACCATTGCTCTTGTCGTTCATTACTTAGATTCGAAAACGACTTCTCCGCCGATTACTGTCATCACGCAACGCGTCTTGAGTATGTCCATCTCGGGAATCTTCATGATGTCAGCGGACAAAACCGTAAAGTCTGCCAACTTCCCTGTCTCGATTGACCCGCGCAGGGATTCTTCAAAAGCCGCGTAGGCAGGCCAAACAGTGAACATCTTGAGCGCCTGCTCACGTGTTACCGCCTCCTCCGGATGCCAGCCCTCGCCCGAAAAGCCCTTCATGTCTTTACGCGCCACCGCGGCGTAGAATTCAATCATTGGCTCACCACGTTCGACGGGAGCATCAGAACCTCCCGGAATGATCACTCCGGATTTAATAAACGAAGCCCATGCGTATGCGCCGGCGAGTCGCTTAACCCCCAGTCGGGCCGGCGCAAAGTGTAAATCGCCGATGGCGTGCGACGTCTGCATCGAGGGAATAACTCCGAGTTTCGCAAACCGGGGAAGGTCACTCAAATCTACGATCTGCGCATGCTCCACTCGCCAGCGCGGGTCCGGCACCTTTCTCAGATTCGCTGGTACAGCGTTAAAGGCCTTTTCGTATTGATCCAGAGTGAAACGATTCGCGCG
>DATKIS010000540.1:0-7092 GCA_035543975.1 Pyrinomonadaceae bacterium | reverse complement strand
ACCAATGATCCGTACACCTTCGATGGCGGTCAGCCGCTCCGTCGCATAGCGCAAGAGCGCGGCCTCGTGAGCTTCCGCTTTTACCCGATCAATTGAATTCAGATAATCGATTGCCGCGCCCAGACCTATCTGAGAAGCAATTGCCGGCGTTCCGGCTTCAAACTTATTTGGCAGCCCGGCGTAGGTGGTCTTCTCAAAGGTCACGCTCTTGATCATATCGCCGCCGCCCTGAAACGGATTCATGGTCTCCAGAACTTCAGCCTTGCCATAGACGATGCCGCTGCCGGTAGGCGCAAACATCTTGTGCCCTGAAAAAGCATAGAAATCGCAATCAAGCTCCTGCACATCCACCAGCATGTGTGGAGCGCTTTGAGCACCGTCAATCAAGACCGGGACGCCATACTTATGCGCCTGATCGATCATGCGCTTCACCGGATTTACTGTCCCCAACGCGTTTGAGACGTGGGTGAAAGCCACAAACTTCGTCTTCTCGCTCAGGAGCGCATCGTATTCATCCTGAATCAGCTCACCGGCGTCGTTCATCGGAATCACGCGCAGGACGGCGCCCTTCTCTTCGCAGAGCATCTGCCAGGGGACGATGTTCGCGTGGTGCTCCATGGCCGAGATGATGATCTCATCTCCGGGGCCGATGAACTTGCGTCCATAGCCATGCATCACGAGATTGATCCCCTCGGTGGCGCCGCGGACAAAGATGCATTCTTTCGCGTCGCGGGCGTTGATGAAGCGTTTCACCTTCTCGCGCGCGCCTTCATAAGCCGTCGTCGCTTTCTGGCTAAGGTAATGAACTCCGCGATGAATATTGGAATGCTCGTCTTCGAGATAGGCGCTGCCGCGATCGATTACCACCTGCGGCACCTGCGAGGAAGCGGAATTGTCCAGGTAAACCAGTGGCTTGCCATTCACGACCTGACGAAGAACGGGGAAATCTTCTCGGATCTGGTCAACATCCCACTCCGGCATTTGAACCTTGGGGGATTCTTCAAGACTGTTCACTTCAGCCACTGCCATGATTACCTCTCGAGCGCGCTGCAAATATCCGACACACTTAGTTTGTCCACTGAAGGGCCGATTAGATCTTCGTTCGTGTAATTTCGTGGATCGTATTTACGCCAAACGAGAACACGATCCACGAAATGACACGAACGAGCATGAAAGATGAGCACGAAAGACGTTAACTATGCTTCCAACCGCGCCTTCAAACGATTAAGGACCGCCTCATCAAGCTGAGCTCGAATCGATTCAATCTTTATCTTGCCGATAACTTCCTCGGCAAACCCATAGGTCAAAAGGTTGCGAGCCAGGTCGGGGTGAATTCCTCGGGCCTTAAGGTAGAACAATTCATCTTCATCGATTTGGCCGACGGCGGCGCCATGCGCGCACTTCACATCATCAGCCAGTATCTCCAACTGCGGTTTGGTATCCACCCGAGCCTCATTCGAGAGCAGCAGGTTCTTATTCGTCTGCATGGCGTCAGTCTTTTGCGCGTTGTGACGAACAAAGACTTTGCCATTGAACACAGCTCTCGACTTGCCGTCCAGAATGCCTTTGTACAGCTGATGGCTGGTGCAATGGGGCTTTCGGTGATCGATTACCGAATGCGTGTCCGCGTGTTGGCCGGTAGTGACGAGGTAAAGACCGTCTACCCAACATTCCGCACCTTCATGATCCATCACCACATTGACGTCATGTCTGGACAGTTCGGCCCCGAAGGTGATGGTGGTGGTGTCATAACTGGAGTTCGGTCCCAAGTCAGCCGCAGTAGTAGCCACGTGAAAAGCCTGATCGCTCTCGCGTTGCACTTTGTAGTGCTCGAGCCGTGCGCCATCCTTCAGGACCAGCTCAACCACCGCGTTGGTAAAGTAGGGCGCGTCCGCTGCGCCGGCGTAGCTTTCAATCAACGTTGCCTTGCTGTTTTCTTCGGCAACCAGGAGCACGCGAGGAAAATTTGCGGTCTGGGCCCCGTCAGCAATGAACAGCAAATGAAGAGGCGGCTCAACGGTGATGCCCTTCGGAATGTAGACCAGCACACCATTGGAAATGAAGGCAGTGTTCAGCGCGACAAAACTATTAGCCACGGAGTCGGCCTGTTGCGCGAGGTGCCTCCAAACAATTTCTCCATATCGCTCGTCGGAAATCGCTGTGGAGAGACCCATCGCAACTACCTCCGCCGGGAGGGCGCCTAATGAGGAGAGGTCGCTGCGAAATGTGCCGTTAACAAAGACCAACTGGCTGTCGCTGGCTTCCGGACATCCGAATCTTGCCAGATCCACTTCAGCTGAACCTGCGCTTCCACCGAGGGCTGACGAAGCCGGACTAAAACTACTTCTGGCAATCGGCGCGACGTTGGTGTATTTCCACTCCTCGTCCTTAACCGAAGGAAAGCCCAACTCCTGGAAAGACTCCATGGCGCTTTCGCGCAACCGTCTGAGCCACGAGCCAGGCGAGTCAGGCTGACTCTCCTGCAGCGCTTGAAATGCCTCGCGATAAGAATTCTCTGTCGTTGTTATTTCAGTAACCATGTTCGTTAACTAACCTGCGCCCCCGCACCATTCGTTTTGGGTTCAGCAGCCTTGAGCCAGTCGTAACCCTTCTGTTCAAGTTCGAGCGCTAGTTCCTTACCGCCCTCTTTAACAATCAGACCGTGCGCCAGGACGTGAACGTAGTCGGGCACGATGTAATTGAGGAGACGCTGATAATGGGTCACCAGGATGATGGCGTTTTCTGAGTTGTGGAGCTGATTGACTCCGCCGGCGACGATGCGCAGCGCATCAATGTCCAAGCCGGAATCAGTTTCATCAAGCACCGCCAGCTTTGGCTCCAGCACGGCCATTTGCAGGATCTCGTTGCGTTTCTTTTCGCCGCCGGAAAAGCCTTCGTTAACGGAGCGCGTCATAAAACTCGCATCCATCTCCACCACTTTGGCCCGTTCCTTCAGGAGATCTTTGAATTCGAGCGGATCAAGTTCCTCTTCACCGAGATGCTTGCGTTTCTCGTTGTAGGCCAGCCGGAGAAACTGAGCATTGGATACACCGGGGACCTCGATCGGATATTGGAATGCCATGAAGACGCCTTCGCGAGCGCGCTCATCTGGCGGCATCTCGAGCAGGTTCTTTCCCTCGTAAATGACTTCACCCTGCGTTACCTCGTAAGCCGGATGGCCGGCCAGGACCTTAGCCAGAGTCGACTTGCCTGAGCCGTTGGGACCCATGATGGCGTGAATCTCACCCCTGTTAATGGTCAGGTTGATCCCCTTCAGGATTTCATTGCCATCGATCCCGGCATGTAAATTTTTGATTTCTAACACCTATGATTGCTCCTCAACAAAAGTGACAAGTGAACGCCGGCCAGATGACAAGCCTTGAATGCTAGCTTCTCACCTGTGACGAACCACCTGTCACTGGTTTAGCCGACGCTGCCTTCGAGCTTCATCCCCAGGAGTTTTTGCGCTTCCACCGCAAACTCCATGGGCAACTGCAAAAACACATCCTTGCAAAAACCATTAATAATTAACGATACGGCGTCTTCCTGAGAAATGCCGCGTTGCTGGAGATAGAACAACTGTTCTTCACTAATCTTTGAAGTCGAGGCTTCATGCTCCACGTTTGACGTGCTGTTCATCACCTCGATATACGGAAACGTATGCGCGCCGCTATTCGAACCAATCAACATCGAATCGCATTGGGTATAGTTTCGCGCGTTGGCGGCCTTCGGCATTACCTTCACCAGACCGCGGTAGCTGTTGTTCGACTTGCCGGCGGCAATTCCCTTCGAAATGATGGTCGAGCGCGTGTTCTTGCCCAGGTGAATCATCTTGGTGCCGGTGTCGGCTTGCTGCGCGTGGTTGGTAAGCGCCACCGAGTAAAACTCGCCGATCGAATTGTCACCCTGCAGGATGCACGACGGATACTTCCAGGTGATGGCCGACCCGGTTTCCACCTGGGTCCACGATATCTTCGAATTCCGGCCGGCGCATTTCCCTCGCTTAGTGACGAAGTTGTAAATGCCACCCACACCTTCTTCGTCTCCCGCGTACCAGTTCTGCACGGTCGAGTATTTGATCTGAGCGTCGTCCAGGGCTACCAATTCCACTACGGCGGCATGCAGCTGGTTCTTATCAAACTTGGGAGCGGTGCAGCCTTCGAGGTAGGAAACGTAGGAGCCCTCCTCAGCCACAATCAAGGTCCTTTCAAACTGGCCTGACTCCGAATTATTTATGCGGAAGTAAGTGGACAGCTCCATCGGACAGCGCACTCCCTTGGGAATGAAACAAAACGAACCGTCCGAGAAGACCGCACTATTGAGCGCCGCAAAGAAGTTGTCGTTGGTAGGAACTACGGATCCGAGATACTTCTTGATTAGATCCGGATATTCCCTGATTGCCTCGGTAAATGAACAGAAGATCACGCCATGCTTCTTGAGCTTCTCTTTGTAGGTGGTGGCCACCGAAACCGAGTCGAAGACCGCATCTACCGCCACTCCGGCCAGCTGCTTTTGTTCAGTTAGCGGAATACCCAACTTCTCAAAGGTGCGTAACAACTCGGGGTCGACTTCGTCGAGGCTCGCCTTGGTGGCCTTGAGCTTCGGAGCGCTGTAATAGATCACATCCTGATAGTCGATATCCGGGTAGGTCAGGTTTGGCCAGTTTTTTGGCTCGGTCATCGTCAACCAATGCCGGTAAGCCTTGAGTCGAAACTCCAACATCCAGTCAGGCTCGTTCTTCTTCTCTACGATCAGTCGAATCGTATCTTCCGACAACCCACGGGGGATTACGTCAGACTCGATGTCGGTAACGAAACCGTATTTGTATTCCTGCGTCCCTAATAGTTCTGCTGTGCTCATCTGTTTATGAATCCCTGCTGACTAATCAGCTAATTAGTACTAACCCGTTCTCCCGCATCACGCCTGCACCCGACTCGCTTCCGTTCGGGGCAGCTGTTTTGTGCCTTGAATCTTGTGCAACACCGCATCGACGTTGGCTTCAGTGCCGAGTAACTGGGACAACGTAATCTCGGAAAGAGCATTATCGACAAGCTGGTGGAGCTCGACGATGACTGGCCGAATTCCACAGTCGCCGGTATGAACGCACGACTCCAGCACGCCCGCGTAACTCTTGCAGTGAGTCTCGACGCGTTCCTTGTCCAGCACACTGATCACTTCGTTGAGATGAATATCCGAGGCCGGCCTGGCTAGTCGATAGCCCCCCTTTGTCCCCCGCTGAGACTGCACGAGCCCCGCCTTATTCAGAATCCACATCAGCTTTCCGGCGTTCGCCACGGAGATTCCCTCCAGCACAGCGATCTGGCCGAGCGTCAGGGATTCTCCCTGCGCGCCCACCCGCGCCAGCTGGAGCAGGCAGCGTAAACCGTATTCTTCCTGTGCTGAAATCTTCATATTCGTTGAATCTGGCAGGAGTTTAACTAAACCTTACTTTTAAGTCAACATTGCCCAACCAGGAGAACTGCGTCGCTTCTGCGGAGGGGCGGGGTAGTAGCCCGACCGTGAAGGAGGGCTCGTTAGCGATGATCGAGTCCTCCCTCACGGTAGGGCTACTCCCCAAGTTGCTCTCTGGCGAACTCGTCGCTGCCCTGCCCGGAGCCTGCGTAGCTACACCCCGAACCGGCCGCCTTGACGCGGACGCAAAAAGGGCGGCCCCGGAGAGCCGCCCCAACAATTACAGGTCAAGTTTGAAGGCTATAAAGTGAAGTTGAAGTCAATATATCCGGTAAACCGCACCGCCTGACCCGGTCCGGCAAGCCCTTCAAAGAACCATTGGCGCGCAGCATCTTCAGCAACTTGCTTCAGTAGCGTCGGGCCATCTGAACCTGAGATCTCAATCACCTTCCCGCTCTCGTCAACCACCACATGCACCCTCACTAAGCCCACCGCCCCGGCCTTTTTCGCCAAAGCTGGGTAACGCGGCAGCACTCTCCGGGAGGCCTTGGCGTTCAGCAATCCAAAATTGCTGAGTGGTTGACCTTGAGCCCCCGGCGCCGAACCTCCCTGGACACTTTCGGATTTGGCTGGGGCAGTCAAGGGGGGCGCAGCCTCAGGTTCGTTGGAGCCTCGGGGGTGGGCGGCGTCCTCGTTCTTGTCAGCCGCTTTCTTCTCCGGGTTATCGGAGCCTCGCCGCACCGCGTAGGGCAATGACGACGGCGACTTGGTTGACTTTACCTTCGACGGCGGCAATGCCGACATGCCTCTCAGCGAAGCAATCTGCGTGGGTGAAGCAGCCAGCAGTTCGCGAGCGGCCACATACTCAGTTGACCACTTAGCCTGATCCTCACCATCCCTCGCCAGCGAAAGCCGAATCCCGAGCACATCTTCAAGGAGTGACAGGGAATCATAGGCTCTGCGTTCGTTGGCAACTTCCTTCGCCTGGGCAATCATGCGCTCAAGAAACGACCTGAGACGGTCGAGGTCGGTTACGGCCTCACGGGGGAGATTTGAATCCAGCGTATTGATTCCAAAGCTTCGGTAACGGCTCAGGTGAGTGCGAGCACCATTGATTGCCTGCCCGGCGAGGGCGAAGTAGGTTCTCAGCGAGTCGCCGTTTTGCACGGCCCGGTCACGGAAACTCTCTTCGAGCAGGGCCTCGGCCCTGCCGTAGTTGGCCGCTTCCAAATAGATGCTCATCAACATCACGGAAGCGATATTACGAACGACCATGTCCTGCGACCCGGCCCTGACGGACTCAAGCTCGGAAGCGGCAATTTCGAGCTGGTGGGCCGCGGTAAGCGCTCGCGCACGCTGAATCCGGGTTTGGATAGCGATTTCGGCCAAGGCAGCCGAATCCGGTGTAGCAGGCGCCGGTTGAATTGAAAGGGATGCTGGTTGATTGGGATCGGGGGACGATTGTGCTTGCAGGCCAACGGAAAAAGAAACCAGGAAGACCAGAGGCAGGAGGACTGTGACGCACCCCAGTGCCGGTATTTCAAAACGATTCACTACATTTCGCTCCTATATAAATGCAAAAGCGAGCCTAATGCTCGCTTGCCAACCCATCACGTTATGTGGACGTATTATCATCGGATCGGGCCGGTATGGCAAGTGTGAGTCCCGCAATATGCACAC
>DATKIS010000539.1:0-2221 GCA_035543975.1 Pyrinomonadaceae bacterium | reverse complement strand
CAAAGGATAAGTGAAGGTAGTGTGTTGATGCTACGCGGTAGACTGTGTGGAGACTCGCGGTTGTCGTGTCATGAGGTCAGTACCACCACGCGCTACTGAGTTTGAGTGAAAACTCAAGCTGCGACGAATAACGCTGAAAGCGTTCGCTAATTCCAGCCCCGGGTTGAGCCTTGGCAACCCTGGGGACCATGCATTCATTTCTCGAAGACGCAACTCTGAAGGAGTTGCGTCTTCGTTTCGCCGGCAAAGCGATCGCAACTCCTTCAGAGTTGCGAAAAACCTATTACGGTCTCATACCAGGGTTTCAAAGCAAACCCTGGGCTGGAATTAGCGAACGCTTTCAGCGTTATTTTGGCGAACCCGCGTTTTCACACAGTCTCTGAAGCCGGGGTGTTAATGAGATCGCTTCGCACCGACTAAACGCCGTTGGGTTTCTTGACCGGGTATCCGGCTTCGATCCAGGTGCCGGTGCCGCCCGTTACATTGAGAAGTTTTTTGAAGGCGTGTTGCTTGAGGATGCTGCTGGCAGCACTCGAACGATAGCCTCCCGCGCAGATCACGGCCGTGGGCTTGGCCGGATCAAGAGCCAGGTTGGCAACGGTGGATTGCAATGTCGAGAGTGGCGCGTGGATGGCTTGAGGGACATGGCCGCTCTCATACTCAGGTGGCCGCCTCACATCGAGCACCTGCAAGTCGGTATCCTTCTCAATGAGATGGCGCAAATCAGCAACGGAGATTTGGGCCAGATGGCCCATGCCTAATCCGGCTTCCCGCCAGGCTTCGATCCCTCCCTCTAAATAACCAGCCACCGTCTCAATCCCGACTCGGGCCAGGCGCATGACTGTTTCGTCGATCTGCGCTTCCGATGTTGCGACGATCACAATGGGAGTTCCCATAGAGATCAGAGTACCGGCCCAACTGGCAAACTGTCCGCCCAGTCCTATGTTCAACGAGCCCGGAACGTGACCCGCGCCAAATTCATAAGCAGAACGAACGTCCAATATCAGGTGTCCATGCGTGGCCAGGTCATTTACCTCTGACGCTGAAAGGGCCGCCGGCCGTGAAATGTCCGCCAGGGCCGGGGCGCCCTCGCGATTTATCTCAGCGTCTTTCGGGAAGTATGCCGGGGCGGGCGGCATGTCGGCAGTCATCATCCGCACAAAAGCATCCTTCGACATCGGCTGGAGGGCATAGTTTGTTTTCTTTTGTTCGCCGATGGTGGAGGAGCTCTCGTTTGACAAGCTACGTCCACACATCGACCCCGCGCCGTGGGCCGGATAAACCTCGACCTCGTCCGGCAAGTTCATCAACTTGTGGTGCAGCGTGTCATACATCATCGCCGCCATCGCCTGCGGCGTGTAACCTTTGCCACCGGCGAGATCCGGCCTGCCCACATCGCCGATGAAGAGCGTGTCGCCGGTCAAAACCTTGAGGCCCTTTTGTTGACTGCCAGCGCTGACGCTCTCGGCGTTGCTCGTTCCCTGTTCCCCAGTTCCCATTTCCTCAGTTGCCCCACCAGCGCTTTCAGTTACCAGCACACAAATGCTTTCCGGCGTGTGACCTGGAGTTTCCATAATCCGCAAAACCACATCGCCGATCTTGAGTTCGTCACCCTCCTTCACTCCACGATGAGGAAAGGTAGCTCCCGCCTCGGCCCCAATGACAATCTCCGCCCCAGTGCGTTCGGCCAGTTCGCGATGACCGCTGACAAAATCAGCGTGGAGATGCGTCTCGATCACGTACTTGATCTTGAGACCCTGCGCTTCGGCCTCGGCCAGGTACTGGTCCACGTCGCGTTGCGGATCGACCACCGCGGCCTCGCCGGCGGAGCCGATCAGGTAAGAGGCATGTGCCAGGCACGCTAGATAGAATCGTTTGAAATACATATGGTTTCGATCCACGAACAAACACCAAAGGTCACTAGCTCATATCGGGCTATTCGGGTGGTTTCGCGGATCGTATCCCTCGTTCGTGGCTATGGCAACTCGCGAAATACCGCAGCCCGGTTTTGTTCGTGTAGTCTCGTGGATCGCTTTCTTTCTGATTTTACTTGGTCAACTGGTAAAACTCGCGTGCTGGTTTCAGAGGCCGCAGCATCCAGTAAGGACGGCGGCTGCCATCGGGGGAGTGCTTATCAGCGGAGCGCGTCATCGCCAGCCACTTCCGATAAACCTCACGCGATTTCTCGGTGTCGACAAACACGTCGCCGACCCCGTCTCCT
>DATKIS010000538.1:0-4664 GCA_035543975.1 Pyrinomonadaceae bacterium | reverse complement strand
CCAACGTGCTGAAGGAGAGGTTAGATGCGCCCGCAGCCAAGCCGCTCCCAGAGTTGTCGATAAAGCCGTTTTGGAACGTGAAATTGGTGACGTCGGTGCCGCTCACACCGCTGCCAGACGTAGCCTGAATAGCCATTCGAGTGAACGAAGGACTCAGCGTGGAGGTTAGTGATACGCCGTGGCTGGTAGAGTTCTGAATCGCACCTCCGGTGCAGGTCGCGGTCGAGGTACAACTGCCACCGTTTCCCGCCACCACCAGACTGCCGCTGGCTCCGGTGTTATTCAGCACGATGCCGCTGGAAGCACCGTTTGACGAGATGCTGCGGAAGTTTAACCCGCCAGCGCCGATGGTCGTGTTGACGACGCTTAGTGCGATACCTGTGCCGGATGAAAGGATGTTTACGTTACTTGCGCTGCTGGTGTAGGAGATTGTTTGAGCATTATTGAAGTCCACCGCGCTTCCGGCAGCCGTGGTGATATTGACATCTTTAATCGTCAGCACACTGCCGGCGCTAAGTGCGACACTGTTATTCGTCAAACCCTTCGAGCCGGCCGCCGCTCCGGTTACGTCGATATTGACACCCTCCACCCGGGTGTTGTTTCGCATGTTGACTGTGCCGCGAATCGTAGATCGGGTGCCGTTGATTGAGGGGCGACCAATGGTCCCCGCAGGCACAGCTCCGTTTATTCCAAACAACGTATCGAAGTCTGCGGCCACTGTGCCCTGGCCGATAAGCCAGTGGGCAGCCGCTTGGTTTGCGCCCCCTTGGAGAAGTAAGACTTCTGTGGCGCCGATCACAGTGGAAGCCGTGTTGTAGACAAAGACCCTTTGATTGGCCGCGAGGGTGGCAAGTTTCGCATTAGCTGATGACAGGAGTTTGAATGGACCTACGGCAGCGGAGGTATCTGACAGCGTTCCATTGCCATCGGTGGCCCGGTTAGGATCGACAAACCAAATCACTGGTCCAGTGTGAGTGATAGTGATGTCGGCGGCGACGCTGGTTTGATTTCCACCTGAACCTTTGCCGGTGTCCGTAACCTGATACTTAAGCACGCAAGTTCCAGTCATGCCTGGGGAGGGATCGAAGTTAAAGGTTCCGGTGCTGGCATTGGTAACGGTTACCGTGGATGTCGTGGCCGGCGGACCGGCGTTCTGGCAGGTGTTCACGGCGATGTTGTTGAGTGAAACGCTGGGCGTCGTATACGCGGGGGCGGCGGCATCGAAAGACAGCGGATCGGCCGCTCCGTTAGTTGCGTCGGGATCCGTAACACCACTCAGCAGACCCGTAAGTCCACTAATCTTCATGTTCGACTCAACGGTAAAGGCTTTGTTCTGTGCCACCGGCGCATCGTTTACTGCGTTGACCGTAATCGTGAAAGTCTGATTAGGCGACGAAATGTTGACACCGCCGTTGGCCGTTCCACCATCATCATGCAAATGATAGGTAATGAGGGCAGTGCCGTTAGCGTTGGCGGCTGGTGTGTACGTAAGAGTACCGGCGGCGCTGATGGCCGGTTGGACTGCGAATAGAGCTGAGTGAGAATTGCTGTCGATGACGAAATCAACCGTCTGTCCTGATTCGTTTGCCGGGCCCTTGCTAATGTCGGTAACGAAGGGCGTAACCGTCTGGCCCGCCACGTCCTCGTTCACTGCAGCAGGGTTACCCGGCGTGGTGAAACTTGGCGCATCATTGACGGAGTTGATGGTAATCGAGACGTTTCCCACCTGATTCGAATCAGCCGTGCCGTCGTTTACTTTGAAAGTGAAAGAGTCAGCGCCAAACTCATTCGCGGTCGGCGTGTAATTGACCGTGGCCGAACAAACACCGGCTGCGTTGCACGATGGCGTATCGATCGAGCCGAGCGTGCCCTTGGTCGGCCCCGTGACGATTGCAAAAGTAAGGTTGGTGCCATCAGGATCCTGGCCCTGCAAAACGATGGCCTGGGCGGCTGCATCTTCATTAAAGGCCGGCACTACCTTGTCAAAAGTCACAGGTGTGCTCTGGATGGAACCGGGGACCAGCGTCGTGTGTGAATCCAAAGGAACATTGAAGGACAACCCAGAGGCGTCAGAGCCAATGGCAGGGTTGTTAAGTAGAACGCTATAGGCGATTTTTTCACCCGGATCGGCGTTGCCATCAGAGTTAAGATCATCGACGACGGCAACCTGCGAGTCGACCATGGTGGCCGTAACATCTCCGGCTGCCGGCGGAAGGAACGAAACGGCAGTCACCGCCGCCGCAGCGTGAGCGAAGCGCAAATCGATCAGGGTCCCTGGGTCTGCCGCCGGCACGAACAGGTCGGCCTCGTTAGCCGGCAATGAGTCGCTTTTCGGATTGGACTCTTTGCTGGGCACCGATGGCGGCTTGGTCGCAACGTACCGTCGAGGAGCCGCTATCGACGCCAGCGGCGTTATCAACATCATGAAGGAGAGCAGACAGGCACCGAACACTCTCTTGTTGCTGGGGGTTGTGGTTAATGATCGATACATGGGCACTCCTTAAGGAATTTAACGCCGAGGCAGGCTGGTCTGTGAGTACGAATGGTCAGTGTTCTTAGGAAACTGAGCCCGGACACACGAAAGTGCCTCGGGGTTAAAGCACAACTGGATTACGAATGCGAACAAATTGGTAAAACTATCGAGCGATCACTTTCGAACTGTCGGCCGACTCTAGAGGAAGTTGCTCCGCCAATTTCAAGCGAATATTTAGGGAAATGGTTCGCCGCTGTTCGCTGTCGGGGGGCAGGTGCGCGGCTAACGCTACTTCCGCATTGGAGTGCAGAAATTAACACATGCAACGGAAAAACAACAAGGCTAGTATTGATTTAGTGGACGTTTGTCTAGTTCGAGTCAAACATTCAAGGTGTAAGTGCCGCCTGGAGGCCAGTCGGTCCTTAAGGTGAGGAAGTATACGCTCTCCCTTCTGCCTTCTGCGTTCTGCTTCCTAATTCTGCCCAATTCCTGCCTCCTGGCTTCCTACGGCGTGGCTTTCTCTTTGGCTTTAGCCTTGCGGTCCTTCAGCGTTTTGTCTGCTACCAAATCACGCATAAGCACGTAATTCAGATTGCCACCCTTGCCCCCCGCAAAGATTCGGATATCAAAATCCTTGCAGGTGAGAGTCTTCATCTGAGTGTCGAAGCCAACATATACTTCCCAGGCTTCCACCGCAGGAAGATTCGTTCCTTCAGTAAACTTCTCGACAAATTTATCAACGTGCGGCCATTCGGGCCCGTTGTAACCCGCGTTAATAGAGGAAACACGCCCATCCAGAAGCGTAAAGGTGATTTGACGGACGCCGGCGAATTTTTCTTTTGATTGGTATTTATCAGGCCTGATCATGAAGCTGGCTACTCCGAATGCCCTCACTGCCGATATGCTGGCACTGACTTCTGGGTCAGCGCTGCTTCCGGGAAATAGGGCGAGTACCTCAGCCGATGTCATTCCAAGTCTGACACCGTTGAGGACAGGGGCCTGATCCAGGACGAGGCTGCAAGGCGGGATGTCGGAAACAGTGCCAGCCGTTTCATTTGGTGAGGGTACCGAGACAGGTGATTTGTTCGCCTGCGAACTCGTAGGACGGACCTCGCAGGCGACACACACTGCAATCATTAACAACAGAATGGCAAAAAAGGGTTTCATAGGTCCTAATGGTTCTGTAGCTTGCCGGATCTCGTGGCTGCCAGGCTGGTAATAAATCGAGCGTCTGGGAGGAAAAACAATTAACACAGTTCGTGGGAAACTAACAAACCTGGGGCGAAGTTTGGAGTGTATTCGTTGGAAGTTCTCGATCTCCGCTTAGTTTGCCGCCCCAGACACCTCAGAACCTCACTCGATAGTTCATTCGATCTTCTCCTGCCGCTTGCCGCGATACCGACTATCTTGCATTTACTCGATCACTACCTCTTAGGCACTAATCTGGCCTTTCAATCAGATCTTGCTTAACCTCCGCTCGTGCATACCATCTCGAGAGACTCGCCCTGCTATTACCTAACGTCTGTACCCAGGAACAGGCTGCCAGTTTTCAGAACTGATGCACTTAAGATAATCACCTGCAAGGCACTGGATGAGGCGCGCAACTCAGGAGGCTTTTCTTTATACGCTTATGTCATCATGCCGGATCACCTGCATGTCGTCTCTGACTCGGCACGTCCTTCCGAGGACATCTTGCGCTTCATCAATGGAATCACCGGCCGTCGCGTGATCGACTACCTAAAGGACCATGGCTATGAGAGCTCATTGCTGAAGTTGAGGCGAGAAACAAAGAGAAACAATTACCAATATTCTCTATGGGATCACCACCCGGACGCCCGGGTGTTGCTGACGGAAAAGATGCTGATGGAGCGTGTTCATTACACACATCAAAACCCTGTTCGCGCGGGACTAGTTGAACGCGCCGAAGATTACCGCTGGTCGAGTGCTCGCATTTGGAATCGGAATCCGCTTGAAGATGAGCCGCTGCTCATGAATCTTGATCGGATCAAGTGGCGGAGGAATTGAGATGCCGCCTCATTGAGTGAGATATTTCAAGTTGGGCGGCGGCGTAGCTTGAATGCTCAAGCCCATTAGGTCTCTACTGGGAAAACTCAAGCTCACTTGAAGCTCTCGATCTACGCTTGCGGCTTGCCGCCGCACACTGCGGTAAGGCTCTGCCTTACCGGAAAGC
>DATKIS010000537.1:0-2401 GCA_035543975.1 Pyrinomonadaceae bacterium | reverse complement strand
TTCCCGAACCCATAAGTCCACAACCCAATACTCCTACCTTCTTAATCTCCATCGCTCTTCTCGTCTCCTCTTATTTTTGTTAACGCGAAAGTATTTGTTTACGACCGCCTTGCCAGTGGCTATTTCAGCGAAGCTGTCACTCACGCGGCCACGCAAACTAACAGGCACGCGTTACCATTGCGCTGATCACGGCTGTATTTCAGGCATCCCATCAAAAACGTAGGATCTCCCGGTAGTTTTGAGCCACGTATTGTACTCCTTGCTCCAGAATCTGAAATCTTTCGTAAGCGTGGCTTCCTGCTTCTTCAACTCCTCGGGAGCCGTGGCGGCTGCGTTCGCGGGCGGAGTGTTCAGCGCCTTCACTTTGAGCAACAATTCCTTCAGCCGTTCTTTTAACTCGTCAGCCTTAGGGTCCAGCGGGGGAACAGCCTCCAGGGCTTTCACGGTAGCGTCAACTCGGGTGAGGTCGTGTTCAGTGACTGCGTGATAAAACACTTCCGGCGCGTCTCTCATCGCCGTCGCATACAGGACAAATTTCCTTGACTGGTCGCTGAGCTGGACCGTCGGTGCAGGCTGCATCCCCGGCAGCGGATCTCTCCAATGCTGAGCCGTTTTGGCAAAGGCGACTAACAGGAGCGCTATTGAGGCAATCTGAAGCACGCGCCATGTGATCGCAATTCCTGGTTTCTCACCGGGCCGGCGATAGTCCACCACCAAAGCCAGCATCGCTCCGGCAACGAGTCCGCCCAGGTGGGCAGCGTTATCAATGAAGCCCCGTCCCAAATAGCCGATGAACAAGTTGATTACGATGATCGGCAACATGCCTGTGCCGAAGGCGCGCTTGAATCCTTCGGGCAATTCGTGGCGAAACTTAATGCCAAACACAAAGAGCACTCCCACGAGTCCGAAGAGTGCCCCGGAAGCTCCGGCTGAGGGTTGGTCAACGTTCTTGAAGAGAAAGCCGGCAATGGTGCCGACCGGTACCCCGGGCCTGACAGTCAAATAGCTGGCAACAAAACCAGCTATGCCTGTCACCACCCAAAACACTATGAACTTCGCCGACCCATACAGTCTTTCAACATACGGCCCGACAATCCACAGGCTGTACATGTTGACTATCACATGAAGAAAGTTCACGTGGAGAAACATGGGAGTGACAAAGCGCCACCATTCAAGGAGGTAATGGATGTGGTAGTTCACCTTGGCGCCGAAGGGTATGAGTACTTCGATGGGTAATGGCGCCGTCACGCTAAAGGGCATTCCGCTGGTCTGCCACATCAGCAGGTAGGCGAAGACGTTGGCAACCAGCAGAATGATCGTGAACTTGTAGGGCCGGTCGAGGACTGCCCTCGCGAATCGCATCGTCTCGTTATCCGCGACACCGGGGCGCAGCGGATTTGTAACTGGCGCTTTGCTGGAAACAGATTCACCACAGACCGCGCATTCTTTCTGGCCGGAGCCAATAATTGCCCCGCAGCGACACATGGATGGCCGGCCGGCTTTGGCCTGCTGACTATCGTCTTTTGATGAAATACTCAAGATGGCTTTACGCTAACAAGCGTGATGCTTCTTCACGAGAAAAGCATCACGCTCAGGATTTCGGAAGGTAAATTTGGATTCCTACGCCGTAGTCTTCGAGATTAGCTGCCAATGTCTTCCAGGAGACTCACCAGGTCATCAGCGTGTTCTTCTTCCATCGCCAGAATACCTTCGAGCATGCGCCGTGATGTCGGATCGTCGTTGCCAAAGTACTGGATCATCTCGCGGTAGCTGTCGATGGCAATCCGTTCGGCTACCAGGTCTTCCTTGATCATATCGGTCAGCGTGTCACCCTCAACATATTCCGCGTGACTCTTAGTCAGCAGACCCGTCGGATTGAAATCTGGTTCGCCGTTAAGCTGCACGATGCGAGCGGCGATTTGGTCGGCATGGCCCTGTTCTTCGTTTGAATGCTGCAGGAATTCAGCCGCCACGCCTTCGGCATGAATACCGGAGGCCATGAAGTAATGCCGGCGGTAGCGCAGCACGCAAACGATTTCGGTTGCGAGGGCTTCGTTGAGAAGCTTGACCGCGGTCTCCCGGTTGGCCGAATAGCCTTCCGTGACAGCTCCATCCTCGATGTGCCGTCGCGCGCGTTCGCGCAAAGTTTTGACGTCGGTTAGAAACGGTTTGTCGCTCACGGTTTGTGCTCCTGATTGATCAGCCACGGAATTCTCCTCAATTAGATTTAGGGGGAAACTGATGGTACTCGCGTCGCGCAGGAGGAGCAAGTCAGCCCAAGGGGAAGAGGCATGGCCGTCGTTTTTCCTGGGAATCACACCTGCGAATCACAGACTTGAAGCACTCAGTTGGTTGAGGTACTCTTCGTCTATGGCCGCCACTTGGGAACTACTAGCCGAAC
>DATKIS010000536.1:0-2364 GCA_035543975.1 Pyrinomonadaceae bacterium | reverse complement strand
CAAAACTTTAAATCTACCGTCGTGCCAAAAACCACACTCCGTCCCGGCGCCGGCGCGGTTTGAAAGTGCTCAAAGTAAAAACGGTTGGCCAGATTCTCGACACCCAGGGTAAACGCGATGCGATGTTTTTCTTGCCGCAGGGTATAACCACCTCGCAGCGATTGCACGGCGAATGAATTCAAACTTCGAAAGGTCCCAAACTCGGTTGAGACTGCGGCCGACAGATCGAGCGGATCTGCCCGACGCACCCGCGCCTGGTAGCGAACTTCGTACTCTGCAAACCAACGGCCCTTTGAACTATCAAAGCGAACCCCATTAATGGTACGCAGTGGCGTAATACTCGATAGCGGAGCGTCGGCCGCCGAACCACGCAAAGGCACCGGCGTATCAGTCCGGTTAAAGAACTGCGCCAGCAACTTCAGCGTGTTTTGATCCGGAGTGAGATTCGAGCCTTTGAGCCAGCCGAGCGTGCCGAATGGCGTGATGACGCCGAGGTGGCCACTTCGTCCCAACCGCAGACTCATCTCATAAGTTGCTTCCAGCCCCCGGATTCGCGCCCGCGCTGTGTTCGTCCTTTGCACGTAGAGCACGCCGTGAAAAGGAAAGAATGGCGAAATCGCATTGATACCCTGGGACGGATTAGCCGGCACAAACATGGGCGGGGCAAAGGCCGAGGCAATGAAGTCTTTGAGGTTGTTGTTAAAGTAACCCAGGGAAGCGTTCCACTTCGCGCGTTGAAACTTTACGCCGGCGTCGTATTCGCTCCCGCGTTCGGGCCGCAACGCCGTATTCGGGATTACCAGCACGCTGAAAGTCGGATCGCCAAAATCGCGCAACAGGTAACGCTCGGTTATCCCTGGTTCGCGGTAACTATTCCCCCAGCGAAAGTATGGATTGATGCCTTGGCGGAGGCGCACCACCGCTCCCACGTTGCCGGTAACAACGGTGCGCGCCGTCGTTATGCCCCTGACGCCGCGAACCAGGTCGAGCACCCCGGCAGCTCCGGCCAGGTTGATGGGACCAGGATTGGCATTCAACATCGAAAAGGAGAGATCGAGTAACGTCGATTCAACTCCAAGCGGAAAGCCCTGCGTCACCTTGGCGGCAGTTCGCCAATTATCAACGCGCAGACCTCCTGTCAGGCGGAGCCAGCCAAACGCTTCGTGCTCGAGCAGGCTAAACCAACCCCAGTTTCTATAGGCCGAATCAGGATTGCTGGCCCGCCCGCTAACGACATTGAAGGGCGGGACGAAGTCCACGCGCGAGAACTCATCTGCCGACGAGTCGCGCAAATATCCCAGGCCGGTGGTCAACACCGTTCCCGCGAAGGGCGCAAGCGTGGCTTGAATATCGAGGCCGTAAGTCGTAATTGAATTCTTGTTTTGAGAGAGATTGACTGCGGCAAAAGCAGAGCGGTTGCCGGTGAGTTGGGGCAGCAGGGTCTGCGGCGCATTTGGATCGGGAACAAGTGTCCAACTGCTGCCGAGCACGATTTGCGAGGTGATGGTGTCGTCAGGAACCGAGTATTTCTGTCCGTAAAAACCCGCCGCAATTCGCGGCAACCAGTCGGCTAATCCACGCGCTTCGTATCGCACCCCATACTTATCCAGTCGCCGGAAGCTGTTGAATTGCGTGCGTGGATCAAAGGGCGGAGCGATAAACGAGAATCCCAAACTCCGGTGTTGGCTGTTGAGCTGCCGGTAGCGCAGGCTGTGTTTGGAGCTGGGGAACAACCACAAATCAACCTGGTCATTGAATCCGTGGCCCTGACCATTGGGCACCTGAGCACCGCCGGGCAAACTCCAAACCGCAAAGGTGCGCGCGACATTGTTTCCCACTGCGTTGCCCATGGCGGTGGCGAGTTTGCCCAAACTCACCACCTCTTCCAGCGCGATGGACTGGTTTCCGGCGTGGTAGTTGGACTCCCGGAACAGCGATCCGCCGAAGCGCACCGCAAAGGTTGGGCGGCTCCAATTGATTGTGACCCCGCCCCGACGAAAGCGGCCGTTGGTGCGTGCATCGCCGTTGAACCGCATGCCGAGGTGGCCGTCTCGAGCCGGCTCTGCGGATATGAGGTTGATGATTCCCGCCATGGCGTCTGAACCGTACAAGCTCGATCCGGCGCCGCTGAGCACTTCCACTGATTCAAGCTGCGCGACATCCACCACACTGGGCGAAACTCCGGAGGTGGGATCGCTGCGCATGTTGTTCAACCGCTCGCCGTCCAGGATGATCAGCAAACGGTTTGAGGCAAAGCCCCGCAAGCGCGGACGCTCCAGCGCAGGATTAGCAATCACCGTTGTCAGGTTAGGAGCTCTCTCAATAGCGCGCAGGGTTGCAGCCGGGCGTCGTTCCTCAATCTGC
>DATKIS010000535.1:0-4128 GCA_035543975.1 Pyrinomonadaceae bacterium | reverse complement strand
GCGGCAGCGAGCCAGTAGTAAGGTCAACTTGCGTTGTGTCGACCCGACACGCGTACAGCTTCGCGTTGGTGACCACGACCGGCATGTAACCATAGACGCCATAGTCCCTGTTCGGCATTGCCAGTTCTTCTCTAGCGAGCGATTCCGCTGCCCGAACGTGGTCCCCGGCGATTCTCTCGAGCATGGGCTTATCGTCATCCGACGCGCCACGCACGATGCAGAACTCAGAACGTAGGGTTTGCGGGTGAAACCCCCAATCACCCCAGCCCCAGCCGCTCTTGCCATTCTGTCCGACTATTGACCATAGCGTGCGCAACTGGATTGTTTCGGCGGCATCCGCCGGTACCAAGAAGATCCACTCGCCGGACTGAGTTCGCTTGCATTCGAAGACGCACCGGAGAGTGTTACGTTCCGCGACAAAGTCGATAAAGCCCGACCGAGCGCGATCCGCGGTGGCCCATGGGTACTCGCGAGCTACGACGTCCCAGTCATGCTGCGACTTGCCCGCGCGAACATGATCCTCGACCGCAAGTTGGAAGAGAAAACCTGATCGATTGACGAGCTTCGCCAATTCTTCGTCGTGCACGGAGGCATTCTCGCACGCCGTCGGTGCGCCTAACGGCCTTGTCACTCAGCTGCGCGGGGTGTTCACGGGGCAGTAGCGCGACGCACCGCGTCGCGCTACCTTAAGCGGCTCGGCCGCTGGGCCACGGAGGAGCCCCGCGCCAGCTGCAGTGACTTGTTAGGCGGCGCGAGCGCATTCACTCCTCTTGCACTGTGCGCTTCGCGCGACGTACCTGAAGAATCCGCAGTGTGGCGTGGCCGGTGTTCAGCACCGCGCTCTGCGCGCTTCTCGGCCACGCCAGCCACTTGCGAAAAGTGCCGGTTGACGCGTGGTCGCTTAATCACCGAACATTGAGTCGAAGCGCGACCCGTTAACGTGAATGCCATAACTTTGTGCCACCTCGCATTTGCGTGCGGCCGGCGCAGCCGCCGCCAGACGCGTTCAACTTGCCGCGCATAGCGTTGCCCTCCGTTCTTCTCGCTCTCGCGATATTTTCCGGACCGCCTAACGTGTTTCAAGCTAAGCTGCGCGGCCGGGGCCGCGAGACTACGCGAATAGTGGCGCGGCGGCTGCCGCGCATACTGCTGGACAGCAACGCAAGATCCGCAGCCGCCGTGACACCGCGACGCTGGTGTTCGGCCCAGGCGCTTCAGCGCCGAACCGAAGCCGGGCCGTGCCAGCTTCAGCTTGGAGTTAGGCGCCGGGGTTTCGCCCCGAGTTCACGCCGTGCTTGCGAAAAGGCTCGTTCCTCGAGTTCCACACGTTCTCTGATGACTCGCTCTACCCATGCCTGGAGATTGCGCTCACGATGCAAACGTGCAAGAAACGCGGCGCGTTGCGCGAGACTGCTCGGCAGCCCGATTGCCGCTTGCTTTCGTGATACCTCGACAAGTGGTTCCCACGCCGAATCGTCTTCAGCTTGTCCAATGACTCGCTCATCGATCTCGTCTGGCGACAGCCGTTGGACACGGCGACTCACACTAGGCGTTGCCACCTTCTTGCGTGAAGATGCTGCAGGTTGCTTTATTTTCGTCATAATGGCCAGCCGGTGATGATTCTAACGATCCTACCGGGCTTCAATTGGAAAATTATCTTCAGAGCACGACCACCGATTGTGCGTCCGTACAACTGATACCGGTCGCGATCGCCTTTGTTCCGACGGATCGCGAAGTCGGAGAAGAACGTCTCAACTGCCTCTTCGAATGTGACGCCATGCGCCGCCAGCTTGTCTCGCTCGAAGTCATACTCGAAGTCTGCCGGCTCGAACTCATCCCACTTCACCACCAAGGCATTCTACCGCGACCTCTCAGGGAACACTCGCATGACACACGTTCCGAGCGCTCCTCGGGTCACCCGCTGCCCCAGATTCGGCGCCCCCGGCTCGCACGTGCGGCGTGCGACACTCCCCGTGCTCGTCTCGCATAGGGCGCAGACGGACGGCTCCTTCGCCGTGGGCGTCGCCACAAGTGAGCTGCCGTGCGCCTAACGGCTTTCACACTAAGCTGCACGGCCGAGGCCCACGTGCCGAAGTCGTTGTGGCGCGGCGGCTGCCGCGCATAACTGCTGGACGGCAAGGCGTGATCTGCAGCCGCCGTGACACCGCGGCGCTGGTGTTCGGCCGAGGCGCTTCAGCGCCGGACCGAAGCCGGGCCGTGACAGCTTCAGTGTGGAGTTAGCCGGCGCGTCTCGCGGTGACACCTCAGCGTTCCCGTTGACCGGCGAGGGCGTACCGTTTTACGCTTGTAGCGATCGATCCGCCATGGAGGGCTTGATGGGACGCACCAAGGTATCTTCGAAGTATCAAATCGTAATTCCAAAGGATGTACGTCAGACTGCTGACATTCGTGTCGGTCAGGAATTTCAAGTGATCGCCAAGGGAGGGCAACTCACACTTGTTCCCGATAAACCGATCGCTTCGATGCGCGGCTTCGTACGAGGAATTAAGACGACCGGGTTCCGTGAGAAGAAGGATCGGATTTGATCGTCATCGATTCCTCTGGATGGATCGAGTTTTTCGCTGACGGCCCGCACGCAGCCGAGTTTGCTACCCGACTGCGACAGCCCGCGATCGTAATCACGCCTACGGTCGCGATTTACGAGGTTTACAAATGGATCAAACGTGAGCGATCTGAGGACGACGCTCTCGACGCCGTGGCAACGATGAAAAAGACCACGGTGGCCGACTTGACGGAGGGTATCGCGCTCACCGCCGCCGATCTAAGCTTGGCGCACGGTCTGGCGATGGCTGACGCGATGATGTTAGCGTTTGCGCGAGAGAATCGTGCGGATCTCATCACTACCGATTCAGGATTCGAGGGACTCGTAGGCGTGACGGTCTTTCCGAAGAAGACAAAGTCTTAGACCAGCGCGTTTGGCCCGAAGTCCAACATCCTCCAACACCCTCCCAGAGTATTGAGGGAAGACGGTTGCACGGTTGGCGCGTGCGTGCTCGCATGAAACTGAGTGCGGTATTACCTCCGTCGGAGGTACGTCTCGCCTTGGTTCCTTCGCGTTAGCCACCGCCCAAGGCGCGTTTCGTCCGGCTAACGGCTCTGGCGCTAAGCTGCGCGGCCGGGGCCGCGCGGCTACGCGAATAGTGGCGCGGCGGCTGCCGCGCCTACCGCTGGATAGCGACGCACGAACTGCAGCCGACGTGACACCGCGACGCTGGTGTTCGGCCCAGGCGCTTCAGCGCCGGACCGAAGCCGGGCCGTGCCAGCTTCAGCGTCTAGTTGGGCCGCGGTGCGCGACATTGATTACCGCTTGCGGTTGGCCAAAAGCGTTTCATACCTTTCGTGTGGGCCGATCCAATACCAAAGAATTGCGCCGGGCTCGCGTTGGATACCGACTGCACGATAATCGCCACCGACGCGCACAGACATAATCGGTTTTATCGGATGTACTTGCTTGAAGTGAAGGCTAGGATGCCAAGGGTTCTCCCGAAACAGCAAATACGCTGCGACCGCTTGCTCGCGCACGTTTTGTGGAAGACCTGCCAAGAGTTTGCGGAACGACGAATTGGTTCGCGACTTCAAAGCAGCTGTTCCGGAACGAGCGGCTCGGTCAGACCTTCCTCATCCTCTCGGATTGCCTCATCTGCCATTTCTGCCAACAGATCCGGAGACTGAGCGAACAGATCGTCCCACCTTCGTTCGGACTCGAGCTCGGCAAGGATCCATGCCCCGACAACATCCTGTTCCGTTTCCGGCAGCTTGGTCAGTTCAGTTAGCGCTTGCTGAAGTACCTTACCCATACTTCGATTCTAACCCCACTGGCCTGCCTGAAGCTTCCCGACTAGAGACCGTCACGTATTCGAGTCTTCGCGGTGAGGGGCGCAATCGGGCATCCGTGCGCAACGATCGCGTTCACCGGAAGATCGTCGTTGATGGTTCTTGCGTGTTTCGGCGCGTCACGTTCCTCGGTGCTGCGGCTCACTCGCGCGCGACCGGCCCTGGCGAACAAGTGAGTGGCCATCCCAACGCGCGCGTACTCCAACTCTTGTTGTGGCACGCCTCTCCCGTGCAGCGCGCGGGCACCGAGGAGCCGCATCGTGTTCAATCGTA
>DATKIS010000534.1:0-5714 GCA_035543975.1 Pyrinomonadaceae bacterium | reverse complement strand
ACAGCGCTGGTAGTTGATCAGTTGCGTCACGCTGAAACGATGAATGGCACGGTCGCGCTCGGGCTGGACTGGGCGCAACAACGGGAAGGCCTCGGTAATTGACTCTGCTATGGCGACTTGCCCGACATTAACTCCGACTTTAACTTCTTTCGTTGGAATGGCCACACCCGGCAACTCGCTCACGCTCGCCGGCGTTGGTGATTGCACTTCGGCAGCTTTTGTTTCCGCCAGGTTCACAGTCAACTGAAGCTGAACCGGTTCGGCTGTCTCCCCGCCCAGTTCGACAATCCCGGAATGCGTTTGGGCCGGCAATTCCAACGACTGCCAAATCCAGTTAAGCCAGGTATCGCTCTTTAGTCCCACCCGCTCGAGGTCTTTAGTCGTGCCGGAGAGTATCAATCGGTCTTCAGCGCGCGTTGCCGCCACATAGAGCAAGCGCATGCTCTCAAACTGTTCGCGATACGCATGGCGCTGTTCGAATCGAGTGAAGGTCAGTCCGCCGACCAGCTTGCCGCGACCGTCCGGAACTTTTAGCGACAACCCATGCTGCCGGTCCAATAGGAACCAATCGTCGGGCGGTCTTGACCAGCGCTGCAGGTCGGGAATGATCACGATGGGAAACTCCAAACCCTTGGCTTGGTGAATTGTCATCAGCTTCACCGCGTTGGTCGCCTCATCAATCTGACCTTCACTCTCCCGGCTTCCGATGGCTTCAAAGTCTTCGACGTAGCGCACAAAGTCACGAATCAGATGCGCGCCAGCACGTTCGAAACGTGCGGCGAGCGTGAAAAGCCGCTGAACGTTGGCGAGTCTTTGAGCGCCATCGTAGGTGGCGGCGATCACAGTTTGAAACTCTGATTGATCGACAGCAAACCGCAGAAGTTGACTGAGCGAGTAGTGATGTTGCCGGGCCACCAACCCCTTGACCAGCGCGGCAGCGCGATCCAGAAGCTCGTGTTCCTCGTCGGTGATAAACGCAATCTCTCGATGCCTGAGCAGCGCACGATAGAGCGGGCGGATCTGAGTAAAGCGGCGCAAGCTATCGTCTGAGTCCAACTCATCCAGCCAGGGCGCGCAACGCAAGGCGAGCAACGCATTATCGGAGATGCCGCCCAGGGGTGAACGCAGTACCGCCGCCAAAGCCAGCTCGTCTGTCTTGTTATCAAGGAAGCGAAGCAGCTGAATGAGATCCTTGATCTCCGCGCGTTCGTAAAACCCGCGTCCGAGCACCGTTTGATAAGGAATGTGGGCGCGACGAAATGCAGACTCGTAAACCTGGACATTAGTCATCGCCCGAAATAGCAGAGCAATGTCGCTGTACCTCGGAGCCCAGGCATCCTGACCGTCTTCGTTCAACCCGACGTTAGCCGGGTTTTCCAGTTCAACCGAGTCTGGAGTGAACCCGTTGCTTGAGCCAGGCAGGATGTCTGCGCTCCCCGGGTCAACCAACGAGATGATCCGCAGCGCTAGTTGCTCCGCATCAAGCTCGCGCGAGCCTTGTTCGGCTTTTGGATCATCTTCCTCTCCGGAGGCCTCCGTCGTGACCATCAACTCGATCAGTGGTCCTGCATCGCGAGGTTCGCGCTTCACCACGCTCGGTTCGTGCGTTACGTAACCCAGCTCCTGGCGCTCCTGCTGAGTCAATTCCTCGCCGGCCCGAAACAGCCGTGCAAACAGGTAGTTGAAGAAATGAATCAGCGGAGGTTGACTGCGAAAATTCAGAAGCAGCGGCTTTGATTCCCCGCCGGCGGCCAGCAGGCGCCCGGTCATCTCGCTGAACACCGCGACATCCGCGCCGCGAAAGCCGTAGATCGACTGTTTGCTGTCGCCAACGATGAACAGGTTGGCGCTCTCCCGCCTCGCGGTCTGTAGCGCCAGCCGTTCCAGCAATCGGCGCTGCAAACCGTTGGTGTCCTGAAACTCGTCGACCAGAAAAAACTTGTATCGCTCGGCGGCACGGGTCATTACCTCGGGACGTTCGAGCAGAGTCAACGCGCGCAATTCCAGGTCGTCGAAATCAAGCGCCGACAACTTGTGCTTCTCCTCGTGGAGTCGCTCGTCGATACGGGTCAGCAGGAGAACCAACTCCAGAGCGTATTGGCGGGCAAACAGGTCCAAAGAAATTTGCGGCACCCTCCCCTTCAGCTCTTTCTCCCACACCAGAGCATCCAGGGCCTGAACCGGGCCTTTGAAGTTTCCCCTTGCCTGTGGACGCACCTCACGAAAACCTTCGACGGTCCGACAGTATTCGGCCAAATCCTCAATCTCAGGGATGGTGTTGATTAACGGCTTCAGGGCTGACCAGTTTGAACTGACCAGGGAATGGTTTGCGCGCCCCGCGGCCGTGGGGCGGGGCAGGGCCAGGAACTCATCCATAGTGCAGGCCAGTTCATCCAGCGCTCGGACATGGTCCTCTTCCGTCGCATGACTTTGTGCCGTCTTGCTGGCGAGGTCAGACAACGAGAAACCCTGCCCACGCATGTCGCGGTAGATTTGGGCGATCGCCTCGGCCAATCTTCCCCGGCCAACTCCCAGGGTTAAGCGCGAGATTTCAATGTGTCCCACGCTGATAAATTGGGTTAGGGTTTCCTCAACCACGGATTCCAACAGCATCGCCGCCCGATGTTCGTCGAGCAGCAGAAACTGCGGATCGACGCCCGCCTCAACTGGAAACTCTCGCAACAGGCGGGCACAGAAACCGTGAATGGTAGTGATGACGGCGCCATCAAGGGTGCGTTTATAGTTCAACCAATGCTTTCGTTCATTGGTTGAGGCGGTTTGCAAAATGAGATTGAGTTGTCCGCGAAGCCGTTCGCGCAGTTCATTGGCCGCGCGATTGGTGAAGGTGATGGCGACAATCTGATCGATATTGAGGTGAGGGTTTTGCCGCAGGATGTGGAGGTAGCGCTCGACCAGTACTGTCGTCTTGCCGGAACCCGGCCCGGCCGTCACCGAGATGTGACGGTCAATAGTGTGGGCAGCAGCAGCTTGCTCGGGTTTGAGTTTCTTCTTCTGCGGAGAGTCGATCAAGGTAGCTCGATCTTCATCGGGCCCCAGGATGAAGGGATGTTTCATGGCTTAACATTGCTTCGGCAGCCCGTTCAGGCACTTCTACCATCACGAAATACTTACAAGGGTACAAGTAGTCTCCACCAGTTTCGTCAATGACTCGAATGTAACTGTTTTGGGCGGCTCGTTCGTCGGGCAAGACGACATAGACTTTTCGGACTTCGAGCGATTCGGGGTAACCGCCATCGTCTATGCAAAGGGCATAGCGATTTGGCTTTTCTTCACGCATAGTTCTACTCCAAATAACCTTTGATCTTTAACTTTCTCCGTCCAATTCCGTGAGCCTCATACCAATGCAGTTCGACAAAATGAATTGTACCATCCTCAAGCTTGACGGTCGCCCTTCCTTTCAGCTTCCGCCAACGTCCGCGCCCAAATGCTTTATGCAATCGACGAATCTCTCTAATCCCCGGGCCAACGGCGATAATCTCGATTTGTTCGATGCTGCCGATGATTTCAAAGTCTTCATTCATAAGGAACCACTAAGCGAACGGCTCCCTTTCATCCACGAGAAGCTCCCGACCGATAATCCTCTCAACTTCATGAATCATCATACGGAGCTGAGGAGCGGAATATTCCCTGTTCGAGGGAATGGTCAGGCGGTGAAGGTATGTCCCAACCTGAGCCCCAGGAGGATCCATTCCTCTAAGGTGGAGCGGAGTTCTGCTTCACATTCTCTTAGGGTCGAACCAAAGGCTACGACCCCTTTGCAGGCTGGAATACTGCCAGCAAAGGAATTGTCTCCAGCTTGTCGTACTCGGCGGGCTTACGACGATAACAACCTCTTTATCCAAACAAGCCATTAGAACGACCCCACTGATTGGCTCCAGGTTTCTCGACCATGCTCCTCCCAGTATAGCGAGCCGATAGCAAGGATTCCGATGGTCAAACTCACGGGCTCTGCCCTCCTTGATCGACGCTTCGATTCTTTCCGTCGATCCGATACCGGTCGTAGCGACAGACCGCCGCGAAGTCACAAAACCTACAGGTCTTCTTTTTCTCGGATGGATTTACACCAAACTGGCCGGCGCGCATGTGGTCAAGGAAGTCCCAGATCTTCGCAATCACGTCGTCGCGAACCTGCTGCCATTCATCATCCGCCATCACCCCGAGGACCCGGTTCTTGATTCCGGAATACTTCAACTGGGTGGCGCGATGCAATCCGCGGTTCCGGCGGTCACTACCACCGCGAATGACGTAGTAACCACCACCGGCGATCTGGTGGTCGGGAAGTATCAAACGTTCGAGTGCCTCCAGGTAAATCGGCAGCTGAAGACTCCGGCCTGACGTGATGTCCTCTTTGGTTGAACCAGTCGACAGCTTGTAGTCATAGGCAATCAGAGTGTTGTCACTCGCCACATCAACGCGATCAATCTGGCCGCTGACCTTAATCGTTTCCTCGCCGACAAACGTCGCCCGAGTCAGTTCCAACGGCTCCGCTTTGGAGTGGGGGTCGCGCGCCGCTGACTTCATCCCGCCAAAGGCAACCTCAAAATATGCCGGCACCACCCCTTCGGCGGCAGCACCTTCCTGAATACTCAACTCGTACAACAACACTTGATCCAACAAAATCTTGCGAATCTCGCGGTCGATCTTCCAGATCTGTTTATTGAGCGGCGGCACCACGCGCTCGTGTTCGTCAAAAACATCATCCGCCAGTTGGCGCAACTCCTCCTGCAGTGAATCGCGATTGAGTTCGGTTAGCCGCTCGCGCCGGTGCCGCTCGAAAAAGCGCCGGAGGATATCGTGCAACAGCTTGCCGGCATCGATCGCCTGCAAATCCAGCGCCGCTTCGCCCCGTGGCTCGAGCTTCAGTACCCGCTGGCCAAAGAACCGGTAAGCGCAGTTGCCATAGCTGCTCAAACCGCTGGCGCTGTGGACGAAGTCTGCGCCAAACTTCTGGTTCAGCAAGACCAGCAGATTCGGATCGGTAATCTCGCCGTCGTATGGTCCAAATCTGGGGCCGGCGCGTTCACGTTCAATCTCGATGCGCCGCAACGCCGAGTTGCTCAAAAAGCCGTCGTTCCGCGCCAGGGTCAGCAGCCGCTTGATCTGCGGGCGGGTCAGCAGTTCCCTTTTTTCTCCGCGATGAATATGCCGCTCCTGTTGACGCACCAGCGTCACATTCAACTCGTTGGTGGTGGAAACCTGGTCCAGACACTTGCCCTCGTAGTCTCGGCGGAGCGTCTCGGGCTTAATCTTCAGCGGCGAGATAGCGCGGCGCAGCTCGTCAATGTAGTAAGAAGCAACGGTTTCGGAATCGTCCTCCAACTGGAGGGGACGGCTGAGATAAAGGCGTTCGGTGGCGCGGCAGGCGGCCTGGTAGAAATAGTGTTCCTCTTTGAGCAAAGTCGCCGGCGAGATATCTTCGAGCGTCAAACCAGCTCGTTTCAGCCGTTCGCGCTCTTCGTGCGGATAGATCCAATCGCGCGAGGCCCGCAAAGGAAATCCACCCTCAACCAAACCCGCGATGAACACCACCCGGAAGCGGAGTCCGCGGATGTCGGTTGCTTCCAGCACGCGCAGACCTCCGCGATCTGGAGCGCCAAAAGGCACAGACTGGGAACCCAAACAACGGCGAACCTCAGCGATGAACGTCGCCAGCGATATGTCAGAACCACCTGCGTGAGCGGGTGGTTCAGCCG
>DATKIS010000533.1:0-2181 GCA_035543975.1 Pyrinomonadaceae bacterium | reverse complement strand
TGGCTCAAACACTAACTTGGAGTGCGTTTTGGAGTGCGGCGGCTTCTTTGGAGTGCGGCGGCTTGACGCCGCTTTGGTCCGCGGCGGCTTGACGCCGCTCTCCTGAGTCGAGATCAAGTAGCGGTACTACCAGACAATCTTCCAACAGCGTTTCGGTTTGCCCACCCAGCGGCGTCAAGCCCTCGGCTGCCAAAGCGGCGTCAAGCCGCCGCACTCCAAACTAAACCCCGAGAACGTCTATTAACTCCTGCACCGCCGCGGCGCTCTTTTGCAACGCGATGCGCTCCTCAGCCAGCAAGTTGATCTCGATGATCTGCTCCAGCCCGTTCGCACCCAGCTTGCACGGCACACCAACGTAGAGCCCGTTGATTCCATACTCGCCTTCAAGGTAAGCCGCACACGGCAGAATCTTCTTCTTGTCTTTCAAGATCGATTCAGTCATTTCCACCGCCGCCGCTGATGGAGCGTAGTAGGCCGACCCCGTCTTCAGCAGCGAAACTATTTCCGCGCCGCCGCTGGCCGTTCGCTTCACAATCGCGTCGATCTGTTCCTTAGACAGCAACTCCGGGATCGGAATGCCGGCGCAAGTTGAAAAGCGGGGCAGCGGCACCATCGTGTCGCCATGTCCGCCCAGCACAAACGCGGTCACATTCTCAACCGACACATCGAGCGCCTCTGCGAGGAAGCAGCGCATGCGCGCCGAGTCCAGCACGCCGGCCATGCCAATCACCCGATGCTTGGGAAAGCCTGAGCGACGGAAGGCCACCTGGCACATGGCATCGAGCGGATTCGAGACAATGATTAAAATTGCTTCCGGTGAACGGCTCACGACTTCATCGACCACCGCGGAGACAATCCCGGCGTTTGTCTTGAGCAAGTCGTCGCGGCTCATGCCCGGCTTGCGGGCCAGTCCGGCAGTGATGATCACTACATCGGAATTCTCGGTGCCTTCATAGTTGTTCAATCCCTTAAGCCTGACATCGAAACCTTCAATTGGCGCTGCCTGGGCCAAATCGAGAGCTTTCCCTTGCGGTACGCCCTCGACGATATCCACCAACAACACGTCGCCAAGTTCCTTCGCAGCCAGCCAGTGAGCAGCAGTCGCACCGACGTTGCCGGCACCGACCACCGTGATTTTGTTTCGCCTACCCATGTGATTTTGGTCCTTTCGAGAGACAGGAACCGACCCATTTCAGCGGCCCGTTCCCGCGCAATTTGTAGTTAAGAATGCTAGGATTTGAAAGACCGTGAGTTTATCTGTCCCTGCGAGAAGGTGTCAAGAAACGCCTCGTATTCGGTGATATCGTGATTAAAATATCTCTGTGCTCTCAGTGTTCTCTGTGCCTCGGTGGTAGTGGTTACGGACGATCGTTTATCACAGAGCCACCGAGAACGCTGAAGGACACCGAGAAAGCCAGACTGGGCACATCCAAGCTCTTGAGTCTTTCTACATGAACGCAGACAACGACTCTCAGAAACTAATTGCGATCCTGCAACTCGCCTACTCCGGTGAGCTGGCGGCGGCTTATGCATATAGGGGACACTGGAAATCAGTCTCCGACGAAGCAGAGCGAGTTCGCATCAAGCAGATCGAGGACGAAGAGTGGCATCATCGCCAGCTCGTCGGCGAAATGCTCCAGAGCCTGAACGCCCACCCCGTAAGCCATCGGGAGACTCGCGCGTTGATTATCGGGCGCGTGCTGGGGCTGCTTTGTCATGTAATGGGATGGCTGGCGCCCATGTACGGCGCCGGCCGCCTTGAAAGCCGGAATGTCGTGGAGTATGAGACGGCGGCAGGGTTTGCACGTGGGTGTGGCCGCGAAGATTTCATCGATTGTCTATTGACCATGGCGGAAGTGGAGTGGGAACACGAAAACTATTTCCGTGGCCGAGTCCAGTTGCACAGATTGGGCCGGCGGCTCTCGCTGTGGCCCGCACCGCCGCCAAAGGAAACGATTCGTCGAACGTTTGAGGGGCACGCCGAAAAGCTGACCTCGTAGGAACAGCCTGCTGATATGGGAACCGTTGAGCCGTCGTAAAAATGCGTAGAGGGCATTGCGGTCATAATCTCCCGGAACGCGAAGCGATCTCATTAGCACCGTGGCTTTTGCCCGGTGATCGTATCGACAATTCATTCCGCAACCGTTTCCAACGCTTTTTCGTGCCGCGTAAGAAACCGTT
>DATKIS010000532.1:0-2460 GCA_035543975.1 Pyrinomonadaceae bacterium | reverse complement strand
GGGAGAGTGCCATTTGGTCAAACATTGACCCGAACATCATCTACACCTTCTCCGGCTACTTTTACGGCGGAATGAAACTTTATGCCTTCGACGTCAGAACCTGGAAATTTACCCTGATCAAGGATCTTAGCTTTCTTTCAGGGGGCAACGACTATCTCAAACAGATGTACATGTCAGCCGACGACGATGTCTTTTGCTGGCTGCAACAGCGTGCCGGCGCGAATGATGGCGAGCCGGTGTATTACATCGTCTATAAACGCTCGACCGACAAGGTTCTCGTTCACAACCCCGCAACTGTTTATTCCGGCGGAGTGAATGAGGTTCATGTCGATAAGTCAGGCAAATGGTTGCATATTGTGATTGCGACGCCGCAGGCGGATGGCACCGGGACTCGTATTCTCAATTTGGAGACCGGTGAGTATCAATCGTTCACCAAAGCCGTAGACCACACGCCGGGTCATGGCGATATTGGAACCGGTACGATTATCGGTTTTGACAACTACTTTAATGCCATCTCACGGCGAAGGCTCGACTCTATACATAACTATCAGAGCATCTTATTGTTTAGAAATGAACAAGGATTATCCGACTGGACGAATGACTTTCACGGAACGATGCTGGCGGACGATGAAGACTGGATAACGATTGGTAGTTACGATGATCCGGCATGCACCCTACCTGAGTCTGGGCTCTTTGAGGACGAAATAGTTCAAGTAGCAACTGACGGAAGCCAACGCTTTCGGCGCCTTTTGCACACTCGCTCAGCGATAGATAACTTCACAGAAACCACTGGCTACTGGGCCATGCCTAAGCCAACTATCTCGAAGGATGGCCGATTTATCGCCTACACCTCAAACTGGGAGAACAGCGGTCGATACGATCTCTTCATTGCCCGGATCGATCCCGCCGGATCTTCATCGACTCCCACGCCGGTCCCCACACCAAGTTCGACACCCGTCGCCAGTCCTACGCCCTTGCCGAATCCCACTCCCTCGTCAGGCTTAGAGGTGATTTGGGTTGATGACAAGTTGCCCACCAATGCAAAGCCCGGCGCTAATGATGAGAGTTGGAACTGGGTAGCTTCTAATCCGGTGCCGTTTTCCGGTGGACTCGCTAACCGTGCGAAAGTGGCCAGCGGCCTCCACCAACAGTCCTTCACCAGTGCAACCGAAACCATGACCTTCAAGGCTGGCGATTTTCTGATCGCTTACGTGTTTCTGGATCAGGGCAACCTGCCAAGCGAGATAATGCTTCAATGGAAAGATACTGAACAAAGCTGGGAACACCGGGCATATTGGGGCGCTAATCAAATCGCTTGGGGTGACGATGGCACCAACGGACGACGCAGGATGGGGCCGCTTCCGCAGGCTGGAAGTTGGATTCGGCTTGAAGTGCCGGCCAGCTATGTAGGCTTGGAAGGAAAGACCATCAACGGAATGGCCCTCACGTTGCACGGCGGCAGTGCCACCTGGGATCGCGCAGGAAAAATTACGGAAAGCGCTGGGTCTGAACCGGAAGCGACACCGAGTCCCACACCGACAGCAACGCCAACACCAACTGCAACGCCCACACCGACGCCAACTGCGACGCCCACACCCACGCCGCTACCGGTTTCGCCTGGTTTGGTTGCCTCCGCTTCTACCCTTGCCGCGAACCTGGCTGCTTCTACAGGCCCAACCGAAACTCAAATTACGGTATTGGTCAATAACATAGCGCAAGCCTATTCGGTTTTTCTTTCGGAATGGGGCCGGTTCGAGTCGAATACTCAGATCGACATTGAATTGCGGGCATCACTCTATTTCGCTCGTGGTGCTGAAGCTCTGACCAGAATGAATGGCCCTGCGCCAGGCATCCAAAACCGCTTGGAGGTGGTTGCCCGTTACCTTTCCCGGGCGCAGAACGCGATGTCTACTAGTGCTGCGTTGACAACTCCCAGCCAATCCCTAGTGATTGGTTCGGTAGTGGGCACGCCAGTCATAGGACCCGCCCAAGCGTTATCAAGCGCTAACTTCGTCCCCATCCTCGCGCCTGCGTCCCTCGGCACAATACTTGGCGATCCAAATCAGAGTCCACTGTCGACGCAGACAAGCTACGCTTCTCTATCTGTAGAGGGTGAACTTCCTTATGAGCTAAGCGGGGTAAGCGTTGCAGTCGGAGGGCGAGCAGCCCGTTTGATCTCTGTGTCGCCCTCACGAATTCATTTCTGCGTGCCGGCTGGCTTAACTGTTGGCGAAACGGAAGTGATTGTGACGTCGCAGGAGGGTTACGTGTCACGTGGCATGACCACGATAGCAGCAATGGCGCCTGGAATTTTCACGCTAAACGGTTATGGGATGGGCGATGCCGTGGTGGTAAATGCGGTGACTCGAACGACGGGAGAGTTCAATGTCCTAACCTCCGAGAATTTTGGCAGTGATAAGCAGACGCGCCTCGTCATGTTTGCCAGCGGCTTAAGGGGAA
>DATKIS010000531.1:0-13611 GCA_035543975.1 Pyrinomonadaceae bacterium | reverse complement strand
TTGCGGATTTCGTTTTGATCAAAGTGTATTGCTCCGAAATCCGAAATCCGACATAAACAACCCGACAGCCACAGTCCGTTCGTTTAGAAACCCGCAATCCGAAATCCGCAATTCGAAATTCTTATGAAGCTGGCTACCTGGAACGTCAATTCAATCATCGCGCGACTGCCGCACGCTATTCGGTGGCTCGAGGCTGTTCAGCCAGACGTGCTTTGCATGCAGGAGACAAAGTGCACCGACGACAAGTTCCCGTTTGCAGAGTTTTCCCGCATCGGGTATTGCGCGAGTGTCTTTGGTCAGCAGACTTACAATGGCGTGGCAATTCTTTCGCGCCAGGAATGCGTCGATATCCAGAAGGGTAATTACCAAGATGAGGAGGGCGCCCATGCCCGTTTGCTGGCGGCGACTATCGACGGTGTTCGCATCGTCAACGTTTATATTCCCAACGGGCAAGCCGTGGGCTCGGAGAAGTTTCACTTCAAGATGGACTGGATGAGGCGCTTGCGGGCGTTTCTCGACCATAACTACCAGCGGGATTTACCGGTAGTGCTTTGTGGCGACTTCAACGTGGCGCCTGAGGATCGGGATGTTCACAACCCGCAGCTCTGGCAGGAACGCATTATGTGCAGCCAGGCAGAACGCACGGCAATCGACGAAGTGAAGCGTTGGGGTTTTACGGATTCTTTTCGCCTTCATCACGCAGAGGGAGGGCAATTCTCGTGGTGGGATTATCGGGCGGGCGCTTTTCGACGCAACATGGGATTGCGGATCGATCACATCTGGGTGAGCAAGCCACTAGTGGAGACGAGCACGAACACCTGGATTGACGCTGAGCCGCGTACCTGGGAACGCCCTTCGGATCACGCGCCGGTGGTGGCGGAGTTTGGTTGAAGTCGGAGAAGAATGGCCGGCTTAGGAGATGATTCTTAGCCGGCCATTCCGCGCCAGATTAACGAGTTATGGAACTGGTGTTCCTACACTGTAGCTGAAGCCACCGCCCATGGCAGCGCAAATGGCGTAGACAATAATCAGGACCGTCCAGATCAGCATGATGTTCTTGATGCCCAGTCTGTCCGAATTCATCCAGCCCCAAATCAAACCAAATAGACCGCAGATCAGTGCCAGTATTCCTTTCAACGCACCGTCATTCTGGAAGATCTTAATTGCAACGAAAATTTGGCAGATGATCATTCCTACCAACGCCACCAAAGCAAGTATTCCTAACATTCTGTTTTTCCTCCGTTCAAGCGATTGGTTAAAAACCGATGTCTCAACCTCGAATTAGCTGCGCGAAGGCGGTTGGGAACAAAAACAAGCGCGCCAGCCAGTAGAGAATTAGACCACCCAGAATTATTATTGTTATGCCAGTCTGCCGTTCCAGGGTTTCTGCTTTATCAATGAATGGCTCGGTAACTGACTTCGGCAGTACAGTGCAAATAATTAACATCGCGATGAGCGCGATAAAGATTGGAGCAAACGCGTGAAACTTGATTGAAGCCTGCACCTCACCCTTGAGCAACAGCAGGCAGGCTCGAGTCAATCCGCAACCCGGGCAGGGTACACCGGTCAATCTAAAGAAAGCGCACTCCCAGCCTGGGAGGTGCAGAATAATAGCAACGATATTGAGACCGAGCGCCCCAGTTAGTAGTAAGCCAAACCTGCGATCGCGCAATAGCGTCGCTATTGGCGAGAATGCAGTTTGAGGCAACATCGCGGGCGGCATTCTATAGCAGGTTGCCGCTAATCACTAACTTTTCTTTGTTATAAGTTCGGGCCCGCCAACGGAGGCAGAAATGCTCAGTTTGACGTTAATTCTGCGGTCTTTTCCGTTATATCTTTTTGACCCCATTCGTTGTCGCGGCTGGCTTCTCCGGCCTTGGCCCGCTTGGCAGCTTTCATTTTTTGAACCAGTTCCATGTGAGTGGAGAAATAACCAAGGCTCTTGCCGACGATCTCCTGAACCGAGTTGAAGCCCTTGTCGACCATGAACTTCTCGAGGCCTTCGTTTAGTTCATCGATCATCTTCACTCCGTGGAGCATGACCCCGGTGCAGAGCTGGACGGTGGACGAACCCAGCAACATGAATTCCAGCGCATCGTGCGAGTTTTCGATGCCGCCGATGCCGCTAATGGAAACGTCCTGCGGAAGTCCGAGGGCCAGCTGGCTGACCATTCGGAGGGCTATCGGACGGACGGCTTGGGAAGAGTAGCCGCCCGGCACGGTGTGTCCTTCGACTGTCGGCATTGGCCGGAGCGTTTCCAGATCCACGCCAATAACGGAAAGAATCGTGTTGATAGCCGAGATGCCTACCGCGCCGCCGCGCACGGCCGCGAGCGAAGGCTCTTTGATGTTGGTGATATTGGGCGTCATCTTCGCCCAGACGGGAATGTTGGAGACTTCGGTAACCCAGCTGGTAACTTCCTCGCACAGGTCGGGATGTTCACCCATCTCCGATCCCATCCGCCGTTCGGTCATGCCGTGGGGACAGGAGAAGTTTAGCTCGAACGCATCCACGCCGGTGTCCTGCACCATGCGCGTCAGTTCCTGCCAACGACTCTTCTCATACTCCTCCATGATCGAAGCGATCAAAATGTGCTTCGGATACTCTTTCTTGACCTGGCGAAATTCTTCGAGCCAGACATCGATGGGCCGGTCGGAGATGAGCTCGATGTTTTCGAACCCGATCACTTCACCGGAAATCTTGGAGCGCAGTTTCCCGTAACGCGGAACGACGTTGACTACCTTGGCGGATTCAAGGCTGACAGTCTTTGCGACTGCCCCACCCCAACCCGCGTCGTACGACTTGGCGATTACGCGCGCGTTGGTGCCCGGCGGGCCGGAGCCCAGGAGAAAGGGGTTGGGAAAGGTTATGCCATTAACTACGATCGAGAGGTCCATCGAAAACACTCCTTCAAGGTCCAAAGTTCAAAGTCCAATGTCCAAAGTCCAGGAACCGATAGCTCTGAATGGTCCAATAAGTCGTATTCGTAATGACTTTGGACATTGGACATTGGACTTTGGACACCCTTAGTCGGCCACCAGGGCGCCGTAAGTATCCGGCCGACGGTCGCGGAAGAACTGCCAGGTATTTCTCACTTCTCGAATCATGTCTAAATCCAGATCGGCCACCACTACGGCATCCTGATCTCTGGGGGCCTCGGCGATGAAACGTCCGCGCGGATCACAGAAATAACTCTGGCCGTAAAACTCCCCGATATCCCATGGCTGCTCGTGGCCGACGCGGTTGATGGCGCCAACAAAATACCCGTTGGCTACGGCATGGGCAGGTTGCTCGATGCGCCAAAGGTACTCTGAAAGTCCGGCCACCGTGGCCGAAGGATTGAAGACGATCTCCGCGCCGTTCAGACCGAGCGCTCGCGCCCCTTCCGGAAAGTGGCGGTCGTAGCAGATATAGACGCCTATCTTGGCAAACGCGGTTTCAAACGCAGGATATCCGAGGTTGCCGGGCTTGAAATAAAACTTCTCCCAAAACCCCGGATTAACGTGAGGGATGTGGTTCTTGCGATACTTGCCGAGGTACTTGCCGTCAGCGTCGATTACGGCCGCGGTGTTGTAATACACACCGGTAATCTCTTCCTCATAGATTGGCACCACGATAACCATACCGTGAGCCTTCGCAACCTCTTGCATCAGCCGTACAGTGGGCCCATCCGGTATCTTCTCTACGGCTTCGTACCAACGCGTTTGCTGTTCGGCACAGAAGTAGGGAGTGGTAAACACCTCCTGCATACAAACTATCTGCACGCCCTGTTGGGCGGCCTGCTCGATCAAACCTAAATGTTTTTCCAGGTTGAGGCGTTTGATTTCCTCAATTGGCAAGTCGGTAGGTGCAGCGTTAGTGCACTGGATTAGTCCGCATTTAACTGTGCGTGGCATTTTGTAGTCCTCGTCAGTGATCTATTTTTCAGTTGCGAGTTTCAGCTAGCCTGGGGCGCTTCGCGAGACGATGATTGTCTGAGTCTGGTCGTGACGGGATGTTTATAGCATTGAAATGTCACTTTTTCTAAGCCCTGCGGCAGGATGGAGCCGCACGCTGTAACGCAAACTGTTAGTTTCCGGGATTGGTCACCACTTACCTGGGAGCTAACCCCACAGACGCAAACTAACAGTTTGCTTTACATCGAACCCGTTGACTAAGTTGCTGGCTTCTCCGTAGTCGCACCCGAGGGTGGCAGGGCTCTCATCAAAAGCACATAGGTAACCACCGCTCCGCCAAAGCCGACAAACCATGCATACGGGTAGAGGTCTAATAGCCAGCCAATCGTAATTCCGCGCCAGGCCAGAATCTGTCCGCCCCAGGCCAGCGCACAGCCAAGCAACGTCGCAATGACGGCGCGCCAGTTCCAGCCGCTGGTGTAAGTGTAGGTTCCTTTCGTGCGATAGAGATCGGGAAGCTCGAGCCGCTTCTTCCTAACCAACCAGTAATCGGCAATCAAAACGCCGGCGATTGAACCCAGACCACCCGAGTAACCGACCAACCAGGCAAAGATGTAGCCCGAAGGATCAGCAAGCAGTCGCCACGGTTGCATCAGAATGCCGACGATCCCGGTGATCAGACCCCCGGTGCGGAAAGAGATCCATTTGGGAAAGGCGTTGGCGAAATCATTTGCCGGAGAGACAACGTTAGCCGCAATGTTTACCGCCAGGGTGGCCACCACTACGGTAAACATCGATATAGCAATGACCGGAATGCTATGAAACTGGCCGACCAGTTTCATCGGATCCCACAACTCCTCCATTTTCATGTGCGGATAAATTACGACCGCGGCGGAAGTGATAATCACACCCATCGCGGCAAACACAGTCATGGTTGTAGGCAAGGCGACAACCTGACCAATAGCTTGTTCGCGTTGACTGCGTCCGAATCGCGTGAAGTCCGGCATGTTGAGCGAGAGTGTGGCCCAAAACCCAATCATCCCGGTTAGGGAAATAATGAAGATCGGCCAAAACTCCTTGAAGCTATGAAACTTACTTTGCTGAGTCAGCAGGTAGCCCAGCCCGTGCGCCTTCCAGATGGCCCAGGCGAGCAGCAGCGCAGTCATGATCAGTACAAACGGAGCGGCCCAATTCTCAACCTTTCTGAGCAGATCCATGCCACGATAGATAATGTAGATATTGAGGCCCCAGAACAGCAGGAACGAGAACCATTCAGTCGGCGCATGGCCACCTATGGGTCCGCCGAGTAGAGTGGTCCAACCGGGAATAATCGCACTGAAAAAGGTGTGGAGTGCTTCGCCGCCAATCCAGGCCTGAATGCCAAACCACCCACAAGCAACAATTGCTCGCATGAGGGCCGGAAGGTTGGAGCCATAGGTTCCATAGGCGGCCCGGGCAAACACCGGAAAAGGAAGTCCATACTTAGTGCCCGGATGCGAGTTGAGCAGGATGGGGATCAGGACTATCGTGTTTCCCAGGAGAATCGTGACCAGCGCTTGCCACCAATTCATGCCCGCACTGATCAGTCCCGACGAAAGCATGTAGGTGGGAATACAATGCGCCATGCTGATCCAAAGCGCGGCGTAGTTGTACGTAGTCCAGTTGCGCCGCTCTACCGGGACCGGCGCGAGATCTTCGTTGTATAGGGGACTCGCACTGATTTCTTGTAAGGTAGGCGGGCTCAGTTCTATTCGCCCATCAGGGTGCTGAACTGTTTCGGACGAGTTGCTGACTGCCACCACGCGGCCCTCCAAATCTGAGTAGAGTTTCTGTGAAAAGGGTACTGCTTTAGTTTGAAGCTGGTAGTTCAGATTTCAGTCGGTAGGCTGTCGTTTCGCCATGCAAACTAAAAACTAAGTCTGAACACCAAACTTTGCACCAATACCTGCAAAAGGAACTATTGCAGCAGGAAAGAAACTGAGACACTGGCGGTCACTGTGATCTGCCCTAACGCCAGCGTGCCCTCGCTTGAGCCACCCGAACCACTGCCGACGCTATTCTGGACTGCGTTACTGGCCCCGGAACCTCCAAACGAACCCCACCAACCATAAGGCGATGACCACCCTGAACCGAACTCACTGATCCGAAAAGCCTTGCCAATGTTTTGCCCAAGCTCCGCCGCCAACGCTCTGGCTTTTTCCTTCGCCGCCTTGATAGCCAGGGCGCGGGCGGCGTCGCGGTGCTTGCGTAGTTCGGTAGTGCGAAATTGTATGCCATGCACGTTGGTGGCGCCGGCGACCAATGCCTGCGAAAGCAAATCCTCAAACTTCGTCGTGTCCTTCAAGGTAATCGCGATGGATCTGCGTACCCGGTATTCGAGGGATTCTATCTGGTTATAAGTCCGGTACCACGGCTCGATTCCAATATAGCCCGTCTGAATTAGTTTGGGATCAATTTGGAAACTCTGGCCCAGGGCAAGTACGCGTTTCACCCGTTCGTCATTCTGAGATTTTGACCGATCGAGACTCTTGTCGGAGGTTTCTATACCCAGCGACAAAATGATTTCATCCGGAATCACCCGAATTTCGGCGTCCCCCGTCACCGTGATGAGCGAAACGTTGGCCGCTTCCTGGCTACCGTAATATTGTGCCGAGGCACCCAGCGAGAAGGTGAGCAGGAGGATAACCGCACCAAGAAATTTATTCGGCATATCAGTCTCCAGCGGAAGTGTTTCTGTTACCAGGGTGGCGAAGAAGCCTCAGTCTGTCCTCGGGAACATCTGAAGAAACAGAACCGGGCGCATACTAAGTCAATGCTGATGAGGCGACAAGCATCTTTGCCCAGACTTACAGTGGGGATTCAAACTTCGGCTTGCCGGCCTTAATCTTGGTGTAGGTTCCATCTGCAAAAACCCGGTTGCCGAAACCACAATCCCCGGCATCGTGGTCCTGGGTAACCTTAATTTTGTTGCCGGCTAAAAACTTGATTGTGATGGTGCAGTCCGGGAAATCCGGCGGATGGAAAACCGCGATATCGTTCTCGATCGTCGCTTCGCCGGTCGCCTGGCCAAGATTGGCCATCGGACCGTAGCTGGACTTGTATTCGTAAATCAAATCCAACTGAACCCGTAGCTTGTTCTTGCCCAGCGCGAGAATTCGGATTTCGTTGTTTTGATAGCGATAGGTGCCGTTTGCCCGCGCCGCCGTCACGATTTTAGAAGACTGGGCCGGCGCCAAGCCGCTCAACATCATCAAGAGAAGCAAGACGGATAGTTTGCGCACAGTGAATCACCTCTATGGGACTGGCGACCTAAGGCGTGCAGTCAGATTTGCCATCCGGTCCACATTGAAAGAGACTGGGAACCAGGTTGAGAGTTTGCTCTTTGGTGTTGATCCAAACTTTGGATATGCCGTACTTGTCTTCAGTCCAACCCAGTTTGCGCTTATTGCGCCAAACAAATTCCAGCGCTGCTTCCTCGCCCGAGCCGAAGAGATGCCGGGCCTCGTGTAAAAGGATCGCCGCCCTTTCGAGATCGTCGGCGGAATCGGAAAAGAACTCCGGGTAGAGCGTCAGCACTTCGAAAGGAAAGTTTGTGGCGGCGTAAGCATCTCGGTGACCGACAAACCTGTTCCACCAGTTGTCGGTGCTGCGATAGGAGGTCAATGTGTTGAGCAGTCTGGCCTCGCTGCCGAAGCCCCTTTGCTCCAAAATCGTGACTGAACGGTGAACGATCTGGCGTTGGTCGCTGCCGAGATCGTCGGAAGTTACTCGCAAAGACATGTAGGAAGCGAATAAGAAAAACAACGTGGCGCCGAGGATCCACAGTAATCTCTTACCAAGAGTTCTTTTTCGCCTATTCTCCTCGACGGGTTCAGCAGGCTCCTCACCTTCGCCCGTGAGTGGCGTACCACAACGCCGGCAGTTTTCATCTATGGTTGCATTGACCAGCCCGCAACTCAGACACTTGTTTCTGTTCATATTAAGCCGTCTTTTTCGTGCGGCTTCCTGTGATTTCGTGGATCGATCTTTTCCTCGCCAACCTAGAATGCAACGCAGGTCCCACGCTTGAGAAACTGGCCATCCCCAGCTTTTCCCTTGTACTCGCCATTTTCGATTACAACTTTGCCTCGCGACAGAACGGTCTCGACGACGCCCCGAATCTTTTTGCCTTCGTAGGTGCTGTAGTCAACGTTCATGTGGCTGGTTTTTAAGCTGAGCGTCTGTTCCTTGTCGGGATCAAAGATGACGATGTCTGCATCCGAACCCACCGCAATAGTGCCCTTCTTCGGGAACAAGCCAAACATTTTGGCGGCGGCTGTGGAGGTAAGTTCCACGAAGCGGTTGAGACTGATGCGGTTTTCCACCACGCCCCCGTTGTAGATCAGCGGAACGCGGTTTTCCACGCCGGGCGCGCCGTTGGGAATCCTGGTGAAATCGTCGCGCCCAAGCTCCTTCTGCTCCTTCATGCAGAAGGGACAGTGGTCCGTTGAGATAACCTGCAGGTCGTCCATCTTCAGACCCTTCCACAATTCCGCCTGGTTTGACTTGTCTCTAAGCGGCGGGGTCATCACATACTTGGCCCCATCGAATCCCGGTTCGTCGTAGTTGTCGAGTGACAGGAAAAGATATTGGGGACATGTTTCGGCGAACGCTGGTATGCCTCGGTCACGTGCCTGGCGAACCTGGTTCAAGGCGTCGGCGCACGACAAGTGAACTATGTACACCGGCGACTCGGCCATCTCCGCAATGGCGATGGCGCGATGTACGCCTTCAGCTTCGGCCACGGTGGGACGAGTGAGGGCGTGGTACTTCGGGGCCGTGTGCCCCTTGGCTAATGCGTGCTTGATTATTTCATTGATGACTATCCCGTTTTCGGCGTGCATGCAAATCAAGCCACCGCGTTCGCCGGCGGCAACCATGCCGCGAAAGATGGTGGCGTCGTCAACCAGGAAAACTCCGGGATAGGCCATGAACATCTTGAAGCTGGTCACACCTTCGTCCATCGCAGTGTGCAGTTCCTCAATCTGATGGTCCTCGAGTTCGGTAGTAATGAGGTGGAAACCATAGTCGATGGCCGTCTTGCCTTCCGCCTTCTGGTGCCAATTGTCGATACCCTGGATCAGCGACTCGCCTTTGTATTGGACCGCGAAGTCGATGATCGTGGTGGTGCCACCGTGAGCAGCAGCCCGGGTGCCGGTCAGAAAATCATCGGACGATTGGGTCCCGCCGAAAGGGAGTTCCATGTGGGTGTGTGGATCAATACCGCCTGGAATAACCAGCTTGCCGGCAGCATCGATGACGGTGTCTGCTTCCATCTCCAGCTTGGCGCCAATGACGGAGACTTTCTCGTCTTCGATCAGGATGTCGGCCCGGTAGTCGTCGGTGGCGGTGATCACACGGCCGTGCTTGATTAGAGTTTTCATTTCACTTTCCCCGGCAAAACTTTTTCAAACGATCGGTTTAAGAATTGTTGTTGAGATCCTGCGAGAGTTTCAACGCATTAGCGTCAATCAAGTCTTGTGGTCGGGCCGCTGCGGTCTTGGTAATCAGCAAGTCTTCTTTTGAAATTAGATTCATCGCCACCTCTTCGAAACTAGCCTCGACGCGCTGAGGCCAGGCATCCGAAAACTCTAATCCCTGGATTCCCATCATGATGTCAATTCGAAGGGGTTCAAAACCTAACTGAAAAACCAACTCGGGGTTGGCGAGGTCCGCCACCTTTACTTGGCCCATTGGCGCCCCAAACTCGGCCAGAGCTTTGAATACGCGTTCAGCATTGGCCGGGCTGGGCTCAACCCAGATATCAAAGTCTTTGGTGTAACGCGGTTCGGTGTATTTCATCACCGCGTAGGCGCCGACGACCAGATATTTAACTAGATGTTCGTTGAATTTTCTTAAGAGTTCTTTGAAATGTAAGCTCGCTGGCATCTCTTTCCTTGAACTCATGTGCAAAGACTACCATTTCCCATGCCGCCGCAAAGATTGCGTCGTCCCCGAGTCTTTGCCAGAACTCTATATCGAACGAGCGATCGGCCTCATCCAGGCGTTTTAGTTGCGCCATCACCACTCGAGGCCTTGCTCCTCCATGGTCTGTTTGCGTGCTCATCTTAGCAATATTTTATCACGACTGAGGACTAACTTGATTACAGTGTGGCAAATGCTGCTTTCCTCGTCGGCGAGTGTGATTTTAACTTCGACAGTGATCATCGTCCGAAGCAGAACGAAACGTTGGGTCACGTAATTCCGCGCGTTTTCGTGGACGTCTTCTCCCTACCGAAGGGCTCTGGCTGGGTAACTAGTAGAGATTCCCTTCGCGCTTGCGACCAGTGTAATCCACGTAAACTACTTTCAGCTCGGTGTAGAAATCGAGGGCGGTTGAGCCCTGTTCGCGGTCGCCTATCCCAGTGCCCTTGATGCCGCCAAACGGTATATGCGCCTCACCGCCGGTCGTCGGTGAATTGATGTGCGTCATGCCGGTTTCGATCTCGTCAACGAAACGAAAGATGCGCGCCGCATCGTTGGTGAAGATCGATGACGACAATCCATACTCAGTGTCGTTTGCCACGCGCATGGCCTCGTCGAAGTCCTTGACCCGTAAAACCGACAGTACCGGACCGAAGACCTCTTCGCGAGCGATGCGCATATCAGGAGTCACCCGATCAAAAATCGTGGGCTTCACGAAGAAGCCTTTGTCGAGACCAGGGCCGGTGGCGCGGGAGCCGCCGCTAACCAGGGTTGCGCCATCCTCTCGGCCGACGTCGATATATTTCAGCACTGTCTTAAACTGGCTTTCATCGACGGCTGGTCCCATCTCGGTGTTCGGGTCATTGCCGTGGCCAATCCTCATAGATTCGCCACGTTGCGCCAATCGCTTCACAAACTCGTCGGCAATGTCATTAACTACAACGGCCCGGCTCGTGGCCGTACATCGTTGGCCGCACGATCCAAATGCTCCCTGGGCCGTCGATTCCACGGCAAGTTCCAGATCAGCATCTTCCATGATTACGACCGGATTCTTGCCGCCCATTTCGCACTGGACTTTGCCGCCCCGGCGTGACACTTCTTCATACAACCGGATGCCCACCTCGTTGGATCCAGTGAATGAAACCGCCTTGACGGCCGGGTGATTGATGATTTCGTCGCCTGCCTCTGAACCCGACCCTAACACCAGGTTTAAGACACCGGGGGGAATCCCCGCCTCAGCAAATATCTCGACGATCCGGACCGCGGTTGCCGGAGTTAGCGTGGCGGGTTTGAACACCACTGTGTTGCCGGCGACGAGTGCCGGGGCGATTTTCCAAATCGGAATGGCAATCGGAAAATTCCAGGGCGTGATGCAGGCAACAACACCCAGCGGCTGTTTGATGGTGTAGGCGAAGTTTGAAGCCAGCTCTGACTGGATCGTTTCGCCGTTCATCCGGCGAGACTCGCCGGCGCAGAACTCCGCGACATTGATAGAACGTTGCAACTCCCCTCGTGATTCAGCAATCACTTTGCCTTCTTCCCGGGTCAGGATTTGCGCCAACTCTTCACGGTGATCTTCAAGCAACCGGGCGGCCCGCGCCACGATCCGTCCGCGTGCCGGTGCGGGCGTCGAACGCCAGCCGCGAAAGCTCGCTGCCGCCGACTCGACGGCTTGGCGGGCCTCGTCGCGAGTTGCCTGTTTGACTGTGCCGATTATGTCATCTGTATTTGCCGGATTGACGTTGTTGACGGTGCGTGAGGAAGTGGATTGAACCCAATTCCCATTGATGAAGTTGCGATAAGTATCCATGTATTAAACCGAAAAGCCTGGATCGTCGCTCAGCAGCATAGTGAACCAACGATGGCAGTAAAAAGTGTTTAAGCGGATGACGCCGAGAAAATCGTAATATACCATGAGGTTCGCCGAATAACCCTGAAACCGTTTGCTGGCTTTGCACCAGAAGTCTTGTTCGTGTTCGTTTGTGTAATTTCGTGGATCGTATTACCTCCGAATCCAAAGCGCACGATCCACGAAATTACACGAACAGCGACGCAACTCGTTCAGAGTAGCGTCCTCGACAAATATACAATCCCGCGAACTGCGATCAAACAATGATTGATAGAACTTCCAGCAAACCTTCGGCGGAAACGCCACTGAACCTGAGCCAATTGCTCGAACAACGTGTCAGCGCTGCGGCTGATAAAGACTTCCTTTTCTCAGAAGCCGACGGCCGGCGTTTTACGTTGGCTGAGTTTGCGCGTGCGGTTAACCGGGCGGCGCGCTTGTTGGAGTCTCACAGCATCGGGAGAGGTGACGCCGTCAGTTTGCTGATGCCCAACAGCGCTGAATACGTCATTGCCTACTTTGCTTGTTGGAAGATCGGGGCGATTGCCGGCCCGGTAAACTCCCTACTCAAGGCCCACGAGATCCAATTTGTGATTTCGGATTCTGAATCGAAGGCGCTGCTCATTCACCCCGACTTTTTGCCTGGGGTCGAAAGCATCCGGAAAGATTTGACGACGCTGACGGCAGTCATTCAATTTGACGATGAGGCGACGGCCACCAGGGATTTCATCACCGACTCCAGCCACTCAAGTTCGACAAACTCCACCGTGGCGGGAATCGGTCTTGATTCCGAGGCCATCATCATTTACACCTCCGGGACCACCGGCAAGCCCAAGGGATGTCTGCTGACACACGGCAATTTGATCGCTAACGCCCGGCAAATTAGTGAATGGCTCGGATTTACAAACGAGGATCGGCTACTGAGTGTCATGCCACTCTTTCACATGAACGCCGTCTCGGTTACGACGATGGCGGCCCTCTATGCCGGCGGCTCGACCGTGGTCAGCCCCAGGTTTTCGGCCTCTCGCTTCTGGCAAATCATTTCCGACTTCCAGATCACGTCCTTCGGATCCGTGGCCACCATGCTTTCGATGTTGCTGAGTAAGTATCCTGACGGGGTCCCGAAAGACCTGAAAACGGACCAGCTGCGATTTGCTATGTGCGGCTCGGCGCCGGTTCCCGCCGAAGTATTAAGGCGTTTCGAAGAGACATTTAACTGCCTCGTGATCGAAGGCTACGGGCTATCTGAGTCCACCTGCCGCTCCACTTTCAATCCGCCCGATGAGCGACGCAGGGCCGGTTCATGCGGATTGGCGATCGGAAACGAGATGAGAGTTGTGGACGAAGAGGACAGGGAAGTGGCTGATGGAGAACTGGGTGAGATCGTTTTGCGCGGCGAAAATATCCTTAAGGGTTACTACCGGAACGACGAAGCGACGGCAACCGCCTTTCGTGGCGGCTGGTTTCATACCGGGGACATTGGTTATCGCGATGCCGACGGGTTCTACTACATTGTCGACCGCAAGAGCGACATGATTATTCGGGGTGGGGAAAACATTTACCCGCGTGAGATTGACGAAGTTCTCTACCAACACCCTGCGGTGGCTGCTGCCGCAACCATCGGTGTACCTGATCCGCTCTACGGCGAAGAGGTCGCGGCTTTTGTTGTAGTGAGAGCGGGAGCTGCTGTGCGCGAGGAAGAGGTTATTTCATACTGCCGGGCACGGTTGGCCGATTACAAATGTCCGAAGACGGTCAGATTTGTGAGTGAAATTCCTAAGGGCCCGACCGGCAAACTGCTGAAACGTGAATTGGCGAAGGAGTTTCAACCTTGAGCAGTTAGCGTGGAGGCCCTCTCGATAATTCATTAAGAAATATGGCGGGATACTCCATTTGACAAGCTA